>JAGLCR010000069.1 GCA_023146135.1 Bacteroidales bacterium | reverse complement strand
GAAAGAAATTTGTAATGGTAGTGGATCTTTCCAAATGTAGAAATGCTCGTAAATGTATGACGGCTTGTCAAGGAGCGCATCACTTAAAGCCTGAGCAGCACCACATCAATGTACTGCGCATGGAAAATGATGAGCGCACTGGATTCTATTATCAGCCAAAGCCATGTATGCATTGTGATAACCCTCCATGTACTAAAGTTTGTCCTGTGGATGCCACTTTCAAACGTCAAGATGGAATCGTACTTATAAACAATGAACGTTGTATTGGTTGTCGTTTCTGTATTGCCGCTTGTCCTTATTCTGCCCGTGTATTTAACTGGTCGGAGCCAAAATATGTAGAAGGCGATGATAATAGAGTATATGATGTGGAATTGAACGTGCCACAGAAAAAAGGAACTATTTCTAAATGTCTGTTTAGCGCCGACCAATTGCGTGTGGGCAAACTTCCTTATTGCGTATCGGCATGTGAAAACGGTGTTTACTGGTTTGGTGATGCCAACGAAGATGCAGTTACCAATGGTACTAGCAAAGAAACAGTTCGTTTGAGTAGCCTGCTAAAAGATAATGCAGCTTATACCTTGATGCCTGAATTGGGAACCAAGCCTAGTGTATATTATCTTCCTCCAAAAAATCGCTTATTTGAATATAAGTACGACGAAGAGGCTGACGATTGGATGAAGCAACAAGATGCGGAAGCTAAATCATAGTAGCAGTGTAGTTCACAATATATTGATTATTATTAAAATAAGATAAAGATGTCTGAAATAAAAAAACAAGATGATAATGTGATTATGGAGAAAATCCGTAAGGACCTTCTTACTCCTATGACCACGTTTCCGTTGGGATATAAAATTTGGATTGGTAGTTTACTAACGCTCATTGCCATGGCAATTTGGGCTTATTATATTCAGTTTCAAGAGGGATTAGGTGTTACCGGAATGCGTGATTATGTAAGTTGGGGATTGTATATTGCCTCTTTCGTGTTTTTTGTAGCCACTGCATTAGTAGGAATGCTAATCTCAGCCGTTGTTGGTCTTTTGGGCCAAAAATGGATTATTCCCATTTCTCGAATAGCCGAGATGATTGCCTTGGCCTTTGTAATGATGGCCGGAATTGTGATTGTGGTTGACATGGGTCGTCCCGATCGATTATTAAATGTATTTATTTATGGTCGTTTCCAATCGCCTATTTTTTGGGATATTACTGTGGTAAACATCTACTTGATAATTAGTTTCTTGCTTTTATTCTTACCCTTACTACCCGATTTAGGAATTATTCGTAACCATATGAAGAAAGACCTACCCAAATGGCAATGGAATCTTTATAACGTCCTTTCATTGGGTTGGGTTGGAACACCAGGACAATACAAAATTCTGCACCGCACTATTCGTGTGTTATTAATTATGATTGTTCCAGTAGCCATGGCATTACATACCGTAACATCCTGGTTATCGGCTCTTACTCTTCGTGCAGGTTGGGATAGCACTATTTTCGGGCCTTACTACGTGAGTGGTGCATTTGTTGCAGGTTCGGGCGCCGTGCTTATCGCTATGTACTTTCTTCGTAAATACTACAAACTAGAGGATTATATCACTGACTTCCATTTTGATAAAATGGGTAAGCTCATGGTATTGGTTGCGTTGGTGTATTTATACTTTAACATAAACGAGTTTTTAGTACCTGCTTACAAAATGAAAACTGCTGATGCACATCACATACATACACTTTTCTCATTGCATGGCGAGTATGGAGTGATGTTTTGGATGGTACAGATATTCGGATTGATTTTACCAATATTCTTAGGTTTCTTCAAGCGATTCCGCAAACCTTTCCCTATGATGCTTATTGGAACAGCCGTATTGGTTGGCGCTTGGTATAAGCGAGTTATTATAGTGGTTCCTACCATGATACATGCTTTCTTACCTATTCAAAATGTACCTGAAGAATTCCATCATTATAATCCTACAGGTATAGAAATCACAATTACTTTAGGAACTATCGCCATGGCAGTGCTGATATTCAGTATTCTGGCTAAGCTTTTCCCTGTAATTGCACTGTGGGAGTTAGCTGAAGAAAAAGGTGTCGATATTGAAAAAGATTTATAATCAAGATAAACTAGTGTAAAGATGAAGAAAAATATATTAAACATATTAAGCCTTATTAGCATTAGCCTTTTGATTGTAGGTAATGTGCAGGCACAAAATTGGACCATCGATCCTGAGTTGAAAGATGCCCAATTGAAAATAGCTTATGACGAAGCAAGTATTGATGCAGGAAAATCTGTTTACGATAAAAACTGTAAAGCTTGCCACCTCGAAATAAGTGCTGAAGAAAATAATAGCCGTGCCGCGGGTGCTGCTCCAAACCTTGGAAACAAAGAGTTTAACAAAGGTAATACTGATGGAGAGATATTCTGTAAGTTGAGTCATGGTAACGGATCGTCCATGCCTCCATACGAGGCCATGCTATCTGAAGACGATCGTTGGAAAGTAATTGCTTATATGCGTTCGTTCTGCGAAAGCTATGAAGGGCCCAAGGCCGACGATGGTGCCGCTGCGGTGGTTGCTGAAAAGTTTGAAGGGGAAATTAGCAAGCTAGATTTATCATTTGATAAAGATAGTAAGGTAATTACCGTGCAGCTTGAAGGGAAAGACTCATCAGGCAATAAAGTGGTTCCAAAGAATGTAAAAGTCAGTGTTTTTGTAAAACGTGCTTTTGGACAATTACCTCTTTGTGCAGATAAGAAGACTGATGACAAAGGGCAGATAACTACCGAATTAGGTGATGTACCTACCGATACTGCTGGATTTATCACATTGATTGCCAGTGTAAACGGCGGCAAAACTACTGCCGAAGCAAACGTACAAGTAAACGAAGGGTACACCTGGGTAAATCCATTGGATGGAACCCATTTGTGGGCCACAAGAGATAAAACGCCTCTTTGGTTGATGATAATGTATTTCGGTGGTACTCTTTTAGTATTAGGAGTTATTGGATGGTCAGTATTGCAATTATTCCGTATTTGGAATCTTCGTGAAAGATAGTATAATGTCTTAAAAATATGTTAAATTTGACGGGTGGTTTTTTACTGCCCGTTTTTTTTATGAATTGATTGATAATGAGCGAAAAGATAGAGTGCATACATTGTGGTGAGGATTGCGGGAAACATCCCGTGGTGTGGGAAGGAAAGAATTTTTGCTGCGAGGGTTGCAAAACAGTGTACCAATTGCTCAACGAGAATAAATTAAGCAATTACTACGACCTATATGAATCACCTGGCATCAAGGTCGAGGTGCAAGATTTTGGTCAAAAATATGCCTACCTCGATAATGAGGAAATTCAAGGTCAGCTGGTATATTTCAAGGAAGGAGAATACTCCAAAGTAAAGCTTTACGTCCCTGACATTCATTGCTCCTCTTGTATCTGGCTTCTTGAAAATCTTTATCAGCTCAATAAAAACATCACCCAATCGTCGGTTAATTTCATTAAAAAGGAGGTTGATGTAACTTATAAAAATACTGGTATCAGCCTACGAGAAATCGTTGAGCTCATGGCCTCTATCCACTATATCCCGATGATAAATTTGGAACAAGTGGAGGGTGAAAAGAATAAAAATGAGAATAAAAAACTTATTTATAAAATAGGTATTTCAGGTTTTGTATTTGGCAATACCATGCTTTTAAGCATGCCTGATTATATTCCTGGTGGAGAATTATTGCCTGAGAATTTCAAAAACTTTTTTGGCTACCTAAACCTCCTTTTTGCCATTCCTGTGCTATTCTATTGTGCCAATGGTTATTTGCTATCAGCATATAAAAATCTGAAGCACAAAATTGTAAATATTGATTTACCCATATCCATTGGTATTATCACCATATTTAGTCAAAGTGCTTATGTGATTTTAAGTAATACAGGAACTGGTTATATGGACTCATTGGCTGGACTAGTATTCTTTCTCCTAATTGGGCAATGGTATCAAAACAAAACCTATCAAGCACTTTCGTTTGAGCGCGACTATAAATCTTATTTTCCTATCGCCGTGGCAAAACTGATTGATGGTAAAGAGGAGTTTATTCCTCTTAAAAACATTCAAGTAGGTGACCAGATAGTGGTGCACAATCAGGAATTGATTCCTGCCGATGGCGTGCTGATGAAAGGAGAAGCTAATGTAAACTACAGCTTTGTAACTGGCGAATCCAAGCCTGTATTCAAAAGAGAGGGTGATGAGTTATATGCTGGCGGAAAACAAGTAGGAAGCACCATTGTGATTGAGGTGGTGAAAGAGGTAATGCAGAGCAAGCTCACTCAATTGTGGAATCAAGACTTTGATAGTGCTAGCAAAGAGCGCGATTTAAGCTCAATCATCGATACCATTAGTAAGTATTTTACCTTTCTAATATTAGCCATTGCAGCAGCAGCTGCTACTTATTGGTTTTTCCATGACATTACTAAAGTAGCCATTGCATTTACTTCTGTACTTATTGTCGCATGCCCCTGTGCCCTAGCCCTTTCCATTCCATTTACCTATGGAAATGTGATGCAGATTTTTGGTCGGATTGGTTTCTTTCTAAAAAAATCGCAAGTAGTTGAATCCCTAACTCATATTGATACCGTAGTATTTGACAAAACAGGAACCATTACCTATCTGGATAGCATGTCGGTAAAATACAATGGTAAAAAGTTAAGTGATCAGGATTTGCTTTGGGCAAAAAGCCTGACTCGACAGTCAAAACATCCGCTTAGTGTGGCGGTATATGAATACCTCGATGGCGAGATTATTGATTTTATAGATGATTATATGGAAATTGCCTCATCAGGAATAAAAGGTAAAATTGAGGGTAAGAAAATATTAATGGGCTCAGCTGATTTTGTTGGCAAGGAAAACTTTGATATGAAAGCGAATGCATCCATGGTGCATTTATCCATTGATGGAGTGTATTATGGATACTTTAGCATTGTCAATAAGTACCGTAAAGGAATAGAAAACGTAGCCAGCAAACTTAAGAAAAAGTTTAATATTCACATTATATCAGGAGATAATGATGCTGAGAAGGAACGCTTATATGAGCTTTTTGGCAAGGATACCGAATTGCATTTTAATCAAAGCCCAGTGGACAAATTGGAGTATATAAAAGCCTTAAAAGAAAAAGGGCATAAGGTATTAATGGTAGGCGACGGACTGAATGATGCCGGAGCATTGAACGAAAGTTATGTTGGTATTAGTATAGCTGATGATGTATTTAACTTCTCCCCTGCCAGCGATGCAATTTTGGAAGCCAAACAATTTACACGCCTACCTGATTTAATAAACTATACGCATAGGGCAATGCATATTGTATATGCGAGTTTTACCATCTCATTTATTTATAATATTTTGGGCTTGGCTTTTGCTGTTAGTGGACTTCTGTCGCCTATTATTGCAGCTATTTTAATGCCCATTAGCTCAGTATCAGTTGTGGCTTTTGTAACACTTGCTACTCGTTTTGCTTTGAGAAAGTTAAAGGCGTAGCTACTGTGTTCATAGAAGATAGAAGCAGTTTTGATTGTAAATGTTTTGCATCCTGTAATAAATGAATTGAAGTGTGGTTTAGAAATTAATAAAGGACTTAAAATTATATTATGAAAAGTGACGAATTAAATTACAGCAAGTTAGTCCAGTCGCAACTAGACTACTTCAATAGCAATATAACTAAGGATACTGATTTTAGAATTAGACAACTGAAGCACTTAAAATCTGTTTTGAAGTCCAATGAAAAACTCTTGGACGAGGCCATCTATAAAGACTTCAAAAAGTCGAGTTTTGAGAATTATGTGACGGAGCTATCTTTGATTTATCATGAGATAAATTTGGCCATGGGTGACCTTAAAGAATGGAGCACGAAAAAGAAAGTGGCTACTAATATGGCCAATATGCCCGGCAACAGTTATATTTTGCCCGAACCATTGGGCGTTACCCTCACTATTGGTGCTTGGAATTATCCTTATCAACTTTCTTTGGCCCCTGTGGTGGCAGCTTTAGCTGCGGGTAATACTGCCATTATTAAACCTTCAGAACTAGCATTGAACACTTCACGCGCCATGGCTGCAGTGATAAACGACAATTTCGAATCGCAATACCTCCACGTAGTAGAAGGTGGTGTGGAAGAAACCACAGCCTTATTGAATGAAAAATTTAATAAGATTTTTTATACTGGCAGCGGTAATGTGGGACGTATAATTATGGGAGCTGCCGCCAAACATCTTACTCCAGTAACTTTAGAATTAGGAGGAAAAAGTCCTGCCTTTGTGTTTAATGATGCCAAGCTAAAAATAGCGGCGAAACGATTGGTTTGGGCTAAGTTTTTGAATGGTGGACAGACCTGTGTAGCTCCTGATTATCTTTTGGTTGAAAAAGGAATGAAGGAAAAACTGATTGAAGAAATGCAAAAGCAGATTCTTAAATATCATGGTGATAACCCGATGCAAAGCGAAGGATTTGTGCGCATCATCAATCCACGACATTTCGATCGTATAATGAAGTTTATTGATATCGAGAAGGTGGTAATTGGCGGCGAGTCAAACAAAGTGGAACTCTATATTGCCCCCACAGTAATGGATAATGTGAGCTTTGATGACGCAGTGATGCAAGAGGAAATCTTCGGCCCAGTATTGCCAATTATTGAATTTGATGATTTGGACGAAGCCATAAAAATGGTGAAAGACCGTGACAAACCATTGGCTCTTTATGTGTTTACCTCTTCAAATAAAAATACGGAAAAGATTTTCCATGAAATTAGTTTTGGTGGTGGAGCAGTGAATGATGCTGTAATGCATTTGGCCAATGCTAATCTTCCTTTTGGTGGCGTGGGCGAATCAGGAATGGGCAGCTATCATGGCAAAGCTGGTTTCGATACATTTTCTCACTTCAAATCCATTTACTCGCATTCAACTATGGTGGAACCAAATTTGAAGTATACACCATATACCCCTAATAAATTGAAAATTATGCGATTGATGTTGGAGTAGTGAAATACTCCTATTTTCCTTACACAAGTGCACTAAAAAAGGAAACTAAAATTATTATTCATAAGTCAAAAATATAGCGAACAAGTCGCTCTGTTGTTTTGAACAATTTCAAATATCACCCCAAAGGGTGATTTGATAATTCTTAAGTTTTTATTAATATTGCATAATAATAAACATTGCTATGAAAATACTAATACTTGATGATCATTCATTATTTTCCAAAGGTTTAGGGAAGATACTAGAAGACAATTATCAAAATCTTAGTTGCGTTTATTTTTGCAGCATTGCTGATTTACAAACAAATGTAACTAGCTTCAACTCTTTTGACTTACTCATTAGCGATATTGAGCTGCCTGGCGAAGATATATTTGATTTCCTTTCTCAATTGCGAAAAAGCAATCCCAACTTGCCAGTATTAATTGTATCAATGCACAATAAACTATCAGTTATTCGAAAGTGCAAAGAACTGAAAATACCTGGCTATATTCTGAAAGATGACTACGACCTTGTAAATACTGCTGTGGAACAATTGCTTTCTAGCAAAGAATATTACTCAAAAAGGGTGTTAGAAACATTAAGTATCTTAAATGAAAAGGACAAACTTCTAACTCCAAAAGAGGAAGAAATCATTCACTTACTAGTGAAGGGAAAGGATAATAAAGCAATCGCAAAGGATTTGTTTATTTCATATAATACTGTGAAAACACATCGTAAAAACATAAATAGAAAGTTAGGAATAAACAAAACCTTAGAATTATTGGAGTATTATAACGAAAATTACATTTAATGCGCGCTTTCTTTTTTACTTTACTCTTCCTTTTTAGCCTGATAGCCAATGCTCAAGATTATTATGAAATTGATACTACAACTAATGATGTAGATCTACAACTCAATGGATTTCACTATCAGGATACTTCGAGTACATTGTTGCCACGAGATGTGATTTCGAAAAACTGGGAAAAACTTGATATTGCACCTGCTTTTTCGTCAAGCGAATATATCCACTGGTTTAAATACAGCATAACAAACCCATACTCCACGAAAATAGAACGATACTTTTTTATCCCTTATCATTATATTAAAGAAATTGATGTGTATGCTGTACATGGCGACTCCATTGAACTTTTGATTCAAACAGGTACAAGTAGACCATTTACCAATAAGGATTTGAAAAGTTCTGGATATCCAATACGGATAACACTTGAAGCAAATGACACAGTGGAATACATTTTCAAGTTTAAGCACTTATACCTCCCCTTACGAGCCACGACTTTTCTTGTATCAAAAGAAACTTTGAAAAAAACTATCTATAAAAGTTTTAGTCTTTTATGGCTATGGAAAGGCGTTTATTCAACTATTTTTCTGATTGCACTATTTTTTTATCTCTTTCTACGGCAAAAAATCTTTCTCTATTACATTTTGCTAAATATCGGAATTGGTTTATACATTGCCATTCAATTGGGAGAATTTTTCCTCTTTTTCAATATTGATACAGCAAGTTATATATCAATATTCGATTTCTCAGGCTCTTTGCTTATAAATATATTCTTTCCTTTATTTATAAATAAACTTACCCCAATAAAAAAACGGAACCCCCTAATATGGAAATGGATGTTCTATTTAATCTACGGATTAATAATTATATGGCTTATCCGCTTACTACCTGATGCTAGGCATAGTATGTTTATGCATTATTCACATATTTATATTTTAAGCGTAACTATTATCTTATATTTGCTACATCCCATATTACTTATAAGAAGTATTATACATAAGGATAAGAATGCATTAGTACTTTTTGTGATTTATTCGTTTTACGTATTTGAGGCTTTTATAGAAACCATTTTACCAAATTTGGGAATATTCTCCGATTCGCAATTTGTAAATTATGGTATATTAATAGCTTCGCTGACAGAAATGTTCGCTTTTATGTTTCTTATGGCAAAAGAGGCATTAACAGTTTATCGAGAACGAGAAAAACTACTATTGGAAAAGCAAGAACATCAAACGGAATTGATACAGTCTATTGTTAGAAGCCAAGAGGATGAACGTACGCGTGTGGGGCGCGAATTACATGACTCCCTTGGAGCCAATATGGCGATTATAAAACAGCATGTGAAACGAACAGATGTGGCTTTATTCTCTATTGTTTCACAAAGTATCGAAATGGTTAGAAACCTAAGTCATAGCTTAATTACACCACAAATAAATAAGGAGGATTTTAAAGATGAGCTAAGGGAGCTGTGTCACATATTCTCAAATGAGAAAATGACAGTGCATTACTATTTTTATGAATGGCCTAATATAGAAGATTCAAATATAACAACCCATCTGTATCGAATTGTTCAAGAGCTTATTAATAATGCTGTGAAACATAGTCAAGCAGAAAATACCTATCTACAATTTATGGGCGAAAGTGATAATAAAATCAGTATTATTTATGAAGATGATGGAGTTGGGTTTAACCCAATACAGCAAAAAAAAGGTTTAGGATTAAAAAATATTACTTACCGACTTGAGTTGTTAAATGGTAGTATGCGAATTGACAGCTCCAAGGCAACAAAAGGAACAACGATGTTTATTGATGTACAGCTTTAGCTTACTGTTTGAGTAACTTTAAGGAATTGCCTTCTGATAAAAATAAATATTCCTCCTCCTTTACCACTTCTTTTTGTGCACGTGAGTTATGGCTTACTTTAGTAGCATAAACATGAATTTTGTTTTCGTTCCGTTCTATCTCTATATTTTTAATAGTTGTATAAATGGTAGTACCTGGAAAAAATCGGGGGTAATTTGCTATTTGTACTAATGCTAAAGAATCATTGGCAAACCAGCTTTTAAGAAATGAAATATGTTCTGACGATCCCTGATACTCAAATCCCAATGAGCTCAGGCCTTTGCATATCAGCTTATCATCATCTATGCTTATCGTTCCATCGTTCCACTCGCATCCATTTTCCACAAATGTAAGAACATAAGCAAGTGCAGCTTTTTCATCCTCAGCAATGGTATCCACATAAGCTTGGTTTATCTTAATAGTTGATATACTGTCTCCTATTGCAGACGAAAAACCTTTCTCTCTCCATAGAAAAGCCCTTTTATTTTCAACTAAAGCTAGCTCATGTTGTTGCTCAGCTTTATCCTGTGCCCCGTTTTTTACCTTATATAGGTATAAGACTAAGCCAAGACTAAGTATAATAATTGCAATAATTATTTTCGACATATCCAATCTTTTAGAGTTCTCTTTTTCATAAGCAGTATTATTAGTTATTCCTATTCCTGACAAATCAAAATTGTAATTAAAGTTTAGCTTCAAATTTAAGTTATCTAAGCCTCTTACTTGAACTGTATCTTCCTTCTTTATCGTATCAGTATTATGAGCTTGAATAACATGAGGAATTGAAAAAAGCAAAATAAATATAAGCAGTTTTTGTGGTAGTATACTTTTCAACCTAATCATTTAGTTTATATTTCAGCTTATTACGATTTTTAATGTAATTATCTTTTCACAGGAATAAATACACTTTCTTTAGCCACCAATAGTTTATTTAATCCTTCTACTGTTAATACTTCTTTTTGATTTTTTACAAAATTGCTAATATCTTCTATCTTTACAATCATATCGATGGCAAACTTCCTCAATATTGCCCCTTTTATCCCAAGTTGAATAGCTTTTCTTTCTAGTTTTTCACCATATGGATTTCGGTCGGGATCCCATTGTAAACGAGTTTTTTTTGTTTGCAATTCTGATTTCCATTTCTCGTGTGACTCGTATATCTCTTCTTTAAAAGAGCTGTGTACCGCAT
>JAGLCR010000068.1 GCA_023146135.1 Bacteroidales bacterium | reverse complement strand
CACCAGTTTAAGTTTAGATGCGTTTACACTTTTAAATGCAATTTTTCGGTTTATAAAATTATAAAATCAATTCGATAAATATAAATTATAATTAGACTCTGATATGTAAAAACAATATTTTTGCAGCATTGGAATTAAAATAAATGTAAGTTATGAAAACCACAGTTGGTATTATTATAATGCTTGTCATTTTTGCCCTTAGCTCATGTACAGAGGAAAGAACAGAAATAAACACCTATGACAATGGGAATATAAGCAGTGAGCTAAACTACAAAAACGACTTACTTGATGGTATATCTACCTATTATTATGAGAATGGAAAACTTCAATCAAAGTTTCATTATAGTTTAGGTAATCTAAATGGTAAAACTGAAACTTGGTATTTGAATGGAAATAAAGAAAGCGAGACAATCTACGAAAAAGGAAAACTGAGTGGGCTTAAAAAAAATTATAATCAAAACGGCAAACTCTCTTTCACCGAAACCTATCTTAACGACACATTAAACGGAGCCTATAAAAGCTATCATGCAAACGGCAAAGTAAGAATTGAAGCTTATTACACAAATGGAATGTATGATAAGCATTGGATTTACCTTGATCAGTATGGGCGCATGGTGGGCGAAGGACACTTCAATATGGGAAGTGGAAAACAAATCGGATATCATTCGAATGGCCGAATTAAGCAAATAGTTTACTTTAATAATAATATGAAAAATGGGCGTGAAGAGTTTTATGACCAACAAGAAAACTTGACGAAAGTAAATATTTATGAAAATGATGTTTTTATTGAAGAAAGGCTAAAATAATTATTGAATTGCTCTTTTTTTTCCTATCTTTGGTACTTCAATTGTAAACAACTAATAAAACTATATAGCTATGACAGAAAACACCATAGAAAGCACCCAGGATTTAGAAGTGTTTGACACAATTCAAACCATCCTCAATCAAACACTTTCAAAAGATTTTGTGAAACAACACAGAAAAAAAACACTTAGCGGAATTAGTAGTGGATTTAATGATCTTGATGAAATTACTCAAGGTTTTCAAGCCGGTGAAGTTACCACCATTGTGGTAAGACCTGGCATCGGCAAAACAGCATTTCTCTTATCACTTGTTAGCAATATTGCAATTTCATCAAACACTGCTGCTGGAATATTTTCTGGCCGCCGCCCCTCTTCTCAAATAGTATCGAGATTAATTTCAACAGGAACTGGCTTATCAATAAATAAAATAAACTCAGGAGACCTGACTGACTTTGAAGAGAATAAAGTTAATATTACTCTCAACAACCTTTATAAATCTAACTTATTCATTGACGACTCTAAAGGACCTTCTTTAATTGACTTGATGGATCGAGCTCGTAAATTAGTAGCGGCTGGTATTGAAATCATCTTTATCGATTTCCTTGAAACTATTATTAATTCTACTGAAGTGGAAGATTGTAACGAGGAAAAATGCCATATAATGAAGCAATTAAATACTTTGGCAAAGGAACTAAATATCCCTATCGTAGTATTTTCAGCATTAAAACAACCTGTACTTTATAAAAATAAGTTTAAGTACACACCTGACAGTGTAAATGATAATACGGATACTTTAATATTCTTGAACCGACCTGACTATTATCATATTAACGCAATAGACAAAAAGGAAAAAGGTATTGCAGAGGTTACCATTGCTAAAAATGCAAACATTGATGAGCCAATAATGATTTCGTTACGAATTATTGAAAGCTTAGATAAGTTTGTAAATTTGTAATAAGAAATAACATAAATTAATCATGAAGGCTAATAGAGATAATTTATTAGCCTTCTTTTTTTTATAAGTATGAGCATTTACCACGAAAATAATCATAAGCTTGACCGAAGCTTAAGTCTTGCATATCAAATGATGATTGCTGCACGCACAGCCCCAAAAGGAAAAGGACGCGACACCTTAGAGATGCTTATCGTAGATGGTGAAGATATTAAATTACTATCGAAACAATTACATTTAATGGGCAAGCGAACAGATACTGCTTTTTACCATCGCGACGGCGACAACTTGCTTAAAGCAGAAGCCATATTACTTATCGGTACCCGAATCGAAACTCTGGGGTTAGATGAGATATGCCAATTATGTGGGTTTGACAATTGCAAAGAGAAGGAAAAAAGTCCTAATACTCCTTGTGTATTCAACACAAGTGATTTAAACCTTGCCATTGGGTCGGCAGTTTCCTTAGCTGCAGATATGCGAGTGGACAATCGCATTATGTTTTCGGTGGGCAAGGCCGCACAAGAAATACAGCTTTTTGATAAAAATGTAAAAATTGTTTTTGGAATCCCCATCTCCATACAATCTAAAAACCCTTTCTTCGATCGATAGAGAGTACAATCTTCTATCTCCCACAAAATATAAATATAAAAAAATGACAAAAGTCGTTTTCTCAAAAATAAACTAACTTTGTCCAAAATCAATATTTATGCGCAAAGCCCTTTTAATAGCTATCCTTATTCTATTTCAATATAATGGATTTTCGCAAGAAATAAACAAGCCTAAGCAATATGTTTGTTATCATATTGACCACGAGCTACTACTCGATGGCGACATAAACGAGGCTGTTTGGCAAAAAGCTAAATGGACAGACGACTTTATGGATATTCAGGGCCCAGAACAAACACAACCCACCTATCAAACACGAGTTAAAATGCTATGGAGCGATTCGTTTCTGTATGTAGCTGCTTATATGCAAGAGCCTCATATCTGGGCAAAAATAACCGAGGATGAGAAGATAATGTATGTGGACAATGATTTTGAGATATTTATTGACCCCAATGGTGATAATCATAATTACTATGAATTTGAATTTAACGCACTGAATAAAAAGTGGGATTTATTTTTGGAACGTCCCTACCGCGATAAAGTTAAGCCAGACCTTAAGTGGAATTGTAAAGGGTTGCGCAATGCTACAAAGGTATATGGTACAATAAACAAGCCCAAAGGCAAAGAAGACAGTGCTTGGACCATGGAAATTGCCATTCCTCTTAACTGCATAGATCGCTCGGTGAACGACCAACACATTTGGCGTATTAATTTTAGTCGAGTACAATGGGAAACTAAAATCAGAGGTAAGAAATATATTAAACTCAAACAAGCAGAAAATAATTGGGTATGGTCGCCACAATGGGCCATAGATATGCATCGACCCGAGTATTGGGGATATCTCCAGTTTTCGAAAGAAGCTGTGGGCACAAAAACAGTTGTTCCCCGTCCTGATGCTCTATGGGATATTAAAAGGCAACTACTACAAGCCTATTATTATCAAAAATCTTTTTACAGAAAACATCAATATTATTCAGATACTTTGCCTGAAAAACTTGCCCAGCACCTAGTATTAAATAGACAAAATACTCACTTTATTATCAGCTACGAGCAAGACTGGAAAAAGCTAAATATAAATGAGAAAGGACGTATTTGGCGTACAAAGATGGAAGCTTCACCTCGCTTTTGGATGTGGATGCATCCCTATACCAAATATTCAGACGTAAAATGGGATTCTGTATTTGCTGAACTAAACGACATTGGTATCCGTGGAGTTTTGATGGGAACTAATACAAGGGTGATAAAACGAGTGATACCTATTGCTCAGAAGTATAATATTCAAATCCATGCATGGATGTGGGCATTAAACAGAGCCGATGCTCCCAAAGAATTGATGAGTGTAAATGCCAATGGCAAATCACTTGCCGAGGAAAAGGCTTATGTTAATTATTATAAGTTTATGAGTCCCATTATAAAAGAAACCCATCGTTTTATTGATAGCAACATTGCTCAGTTAGAACGCATCGATGGACTAAGTGGTATTCATCTAGACTATATACGTTATGTGGATGTATTTCTACCAAAAGGGCTGCTACCAAAATATAATCTGGTGCAAGATAGTATTATGCCAGAGTTTGATTATGGTTATCATCCAGCAATGGTAAAAGCTTTTAATTCAAAATACGGCAAATTGCTTTACGATATGCCTGACTATGCAAATGATTCACTATGGCAACAGTTTCGAATGAATCAAGTAACAGAAATTGTAAATAGCACCAGCAATAGTTTTTTCAGCAAAGAGCTTAAGCTCAGCGCTGCCGTATTTCCCGACCAACTTATGTCGCGCCGAATGGTGCTCCAAGATTGGGGTGTATGGAATCTAGACTACTATTTTCCTATGGTTTATAATGGATTTTATAATGCAGGAACCTACTGGGTTGAGCAACGAATGAAGGTAAGCCGTAGCTATCTACCTACTGCCAAAATATTCTGCGGATTGTATTTGCCTGATAATAAATCAGAAAATTACTTATTAGAAAGTATGGCAGCAGCCATTGGTGGTGGTGCAAGTGGAATTGCTTTCTTTGACTATGGCAGCTTAAAAGACGATCATAAAAAAGCTATTCAAAAAATAACACAGCAATATGGGGAATGGGTAAAGTAAAGTTGGTATTCGTTGGACTTTATTGTTTTTCCTTATTCTTGAATATTTGTTACAATCTTATTCCGCACTAAAGTATCAATAGCAGGATCCAATTTAGATTTTATTTTTTCAAGTTCAGGCAATTTCCCAAACTTTAGGGGTATTGAAACTTTTAGACTAAAATAATGTTCATTCGCTATTATTTCAAATGAGTCGGCAATATCCTTCAAAACATCAAGCTGATGTTCTTTAGGCAATATCATAATATTAAAAACGATTGCATCGCCAAAATCAATTGAAGTGTATGGAGTGGCAACTGTATAGTAGTGGCTATAATAACCAGAATAAACTCCTTCATCCAACTCAAAGCCCATTATCTCCAAAGCTCTGAATTTCAACAATAATTTGGATATTCTTCGTTGCTGATAAAACTCATAATAAAAGTGAAAAACGCCCCCAAGAAAAGCAGCTGCTCCAAAAAGGATTGTGGGTAAGATAATATCAGTATATAAGTCACCAAATTTGAAATAACGAACAACTAATACGAAAATGTAAAGGAAGCCCATGATAAAAAACCATATGCGATAATAGTTTCTAAACATGTGAATAAAATTCATGATTTGGAAGGATTACTACTTTCGTTCCCATATCTCATACGAAAAGCTAAAGCTCCCCTCCTTCTCAGGATCCTTATAGGTTTTATCGGTAAGCTTCCACACAGACTCATCTATTTTTGGAAAGAACACATCGGCTTCAAAATCCTGATGTACTTGTGTAATATATAGCTTTTGGGCTAAGGGCAAAAACTGATAATAAATGGAGCCTCCTCCCATAATAAAATTTTCTTGGTTTGCATCCATCAACTCTATGGATTCCTCAATGGAATAAGCCATTTCGCAACCTTCGATTTGCTCACCTGCCACATCGGTGAGTACAATATTTCTACGTTTAGGCAAAGGACGAAATGGCAAAGAAAAAAAGGTATTCTTTCCCATCACCACAGGATGCCCTGAAGTGATTCGCTTAAATCTTTTTAGGTCATCAGATATATGCCATAAAAGGTCGTTGTCTTTGCCTATTGCGTAATTGCTTGCTATGGCTACTATAATTGAAATTGGTTTCATATTCCTATACTATTTTATACTCTTACAATTATACAGTTTGGTTAATAATATTCTCTAAGGAGGCTTTTGAAGATCTAAAATTCAGGGAGTTTACCTCAGTAAATCACCGATTTTAGTTCGATCGTAACGAACTTAGAGGAGATTAGATGCAAACTATACCGAAATCGCACCTTTAATATGAGGATGCGACTCATAACCCTCCAATTCGAAATCCTCGTATTTAAAATCAAAGATATTCTTCACTTCAGGATTGATTTTCATTATTGGTAATTTATATGGTGTCCTACTTATTTGTAATTCCGATTGCTCGATATGATTCAAATAAATATGCGCATCGCCCAAAGTATGAACAAATGTGCCTGGCTCGAGGCCTGTAACCTGTGCTACCATTTGTAAAAGCAACGCATAGGAAGCAATATTAAATGGCACTCCCAAAAATATATCAGCACTTCGCTGATACAACTGACAGCTCAATTTCCCATCGGCCACATAAAACTGAAACATAATATGGCAAGGTGGCAAGTTCATATCATCAATAGCCCCTACATTCCATGCGCTTACAATATGTCGGCGCGAGTTGGGATTATTCTTTATGGACTCTATTACTTGAGTAATCTGGTCAATATTCCCACCTTTATAATCAGGCCATGAGCGCCATTGGTAACCATATATTGGCCCAAGCTCGCCATCCTCATCAGCCCATTCGTTCCAAATGCGTACTCCATTATCTTGCAAATACTTCACATTGGTACTACCTTTCAAAAACCATAGCAATTCGTGAATAATTGATCGAAGATGCAATTTTTTAGTGGTAACAACAGGAAAACCATCAGCCAAATCAAAGCGCATTTGATAACCAAAAACACTAGTAGTCCCAGTACCTGTGCGGTCTTCTTTTTTTGTTCCGTTTTCTAAAACGTGTTTTAATAAATCCGTGTATTGTTGCATGTTAAAATTGTTGATTATTTTTATTCTCGGCCCCTGAGCTTGTCGAAGGGAAAGTGGTTATTAAAAATTGAAAGTCCGTAGTCCGAATTCCGAACTTGGTAAACCCAAGTCTGGAAGTCAATCTTTTTTTATTAATGTTTTACATTGGCTACTTCTTCGGGCACATGTTTATGCTTAAAGAAAATAGCAAATAGAATTGTTACTACTAAAGAATAAGCTGCAAACACCATCCATACTTCATTCCATACGATGGCACTCACTGGGCTTTCCAACAATCCAGTTTCCGTAATTGGATTTTTCTCTAAAATCCTTTGAATCCATTCAGCACTCGTTGTAGTTTGATAATAAGCCGCTAATTTATCAATATCATAAAAATAAAGCGTAAAATATTTCTCAATTAAAGCTCCACTAGCTAAACTACCAAATATAGCCCCAAAGCCATTGGTCATCATCATAAAAACTCCTTGGGCACTAGCACGAATACTCGAATCTGTTTGTGTTTCCACAAACAGAGAACCCGAAATATTAAAGAAATCAAAGGCCATTCCGTAAATAATATTCGATAGAATAATCATCCAAAGCAATTCTGCTGGATTTCCCATTCCAAAAAAAGCAAATCGCAAAACCCATGCTACCATACTGATTAACATTACTTTCTTTATTCCAAATCGCTTTAAGAAAAAAGGAATAGCTAAGATAAACAGCGTTTCGGACATTTGCGAAATAGACATCACAATGGCAGGATATTCAATCACCAACAAACCTCGGTAAGCATCAACCTTTGCAAAATCGTGCAAAAAAGTATCGCCATAAGCATTAGTTAATTGCAGCGAAGCACCTAACAACATGGAGAAAATAAAGAACATAGCCATTTTACTACTCTTAAATAAAGTAAAAGCTTTTAGCCCTAACGTTTCTACTAATGATTTACTCTCCGGTTTACTATTAACCTCACATTTAGGCAAACTAAATGCATAAAATCCCAAACCTAAAGAAGCAGCAGAAGCTACATAGAATTGCATTGCAGTAGTTTCAAATTTAAGCAAGCTCACAGTCCACATGGCCACAATAAATCCGATTGTTCCATACACTCGAATAGGAGGATACACTTTTACAACATCCATATTAGCCTTATTTAGTGCCGAATATGCCACTGTAATAGAAAGAGAAATCGTAGGCATATAAAAAACCATATTAAGCAACATCACCCAGAAAAAGGTGGTTGGGTCGTTTACCAATGGCAACGAAAAAAGCACCATAGCACCAAAAATATGAAATATCCCCAAAAGCTTTTCAGCATTTATCCAACGGTCGGCAATAATTCCAGCAATGGCCGGCATAAAAAGTGAGGCTATCCCCATGGTGGAGAATATGGCACCAAATTCGGTTCCTGACCAGTGTTTATTCTGAAACCAGTAACCACCAACGGTAATCAACCAAGCGCCCCAAATGAAGAACTGCAAGAAGTTCATCAATATCAATCGGTTCTTCAAACTCATAATCTCTTTTTATTTGTTTTTACGTTGATTGATTTCATCACGTATTCGTGAGGCCTCCTCATAGTTTTCCTCCTCAATCATTTTTTGCAAAAGAGCTTCAAGCTCATCCATACTTAATAATGTAGGCTCATTCAATTCCTCTTCATCCGATTCCAAATCGTCTATTTCAAACTCTCTAAACTCATCTTCCTCATCCTCATTTTCCATCTCAATAGCGGTTTCCTTAACTACTTCATCGTCACAATAAATAGGACAATTAAAACGTACTGCTAAGGCAATTGCATCTGAAGTGCGAGAATCAATTTCTACTTTATGAGCTCCATCGAAACAAATAATACGCGAATAAAAAACTCCTTCGCTAAAACGATTTATCTCCACTTCAATTACGGAAATATTAAATGCATTAGTAAAGGATTGAAAAAGATCGTGAGTCAATGGACGCGAAGGTTTTAGCCCTTCCAATTGAAGAGCGATGGCCTGAGCCTCATACGCACCAATGATTATCGGAATACGTTTATTGCTGCCATTAACCTCCAAAATTAGAGCATAAGCCCCTGTTTGGGTCTGACTTGATGATAATTCTGAAATATTAAGTAGCTTTCTAGCCATAAAAATCGTGGTTCTTTATCCAAATAAAATCCTGAATTCCAAACTATAATAACTATCTAAAAATAAAAATCTATATTGATAAATAGCATTAATTTTTGGAAACATAAAAGTAGAAATATAATCTGAACGGGCACATTGTTTTTTTTAACAAGTTTTGCCCATATACTAACATTAATATTATTTGAAGAACCACTAATTTTTAAGCTCCGACTTAAACACACTAAGCTTCCTAAATAAGGATATTTTTATATCTAAATAATCAACACAACAAACTAGTATTAATCTATTTAAGTTGAACAAATGTTAATAGTTAAATAATTGTATAGACCATTCAAAAATAAACTATTTTTGCCGCCAATAAATTA
>JAGLCR010000067.1 GCA_023146135.1 Bacteroidales bacterium | reverse complement strand
TATACCCATATTTGAACAAACAGTCGAATTATCAGCATGATAATTCAGTACTGAATTAAAAGTAGTAATTGAATTATTTACAGAGGCATTATAATCGTAAGAAGAATTATTAAAACAAACCTGAACTACAAGATTGGAAACTCCATCCCAAACGTAAGGTGTGCTAAATAAATGCTCATTCCATCCTACAACTGGAGTATAACTACCTGGGTTGTATACAGAAGTTAATCCTGTAATCCATGTGGATAAAGCTCCAACATTAGTTTGACCCATTTTCAACTCATAACCACTCAATGATGGGCAATTATTAACCGCTGTTACATCAAATTGCAGGGAGGCTATTGGGCCTGCACCTATTCCCATTGCAGTTAATTCACTTGCAAGGATTAAGTATTGCTCTTTATTACCCCAATAGTAATTACCATAAGGTGTGGGATAATCACTACCACTATTTGTAATAACACCTGTACCTATTTGTACATCCATTAGTCCTGCTCCTGCTCTGTCGGATACCCAATAAGTAGTAGTATCATAAAGAGGGCCTGTTACAAACATAGTGTCTTTGCCTAATTCTACTGATGCGGTATCTGATTCCCACCAATAAATACTGTTTCCTGTGGCATATAAGGTCGCTGAACCTCCATATACTATAGTATCATTATCCGCATGTACGGTATCGAGTACATAACCTGAATAGACTTCCATCTCTATGGAGTCGTTGGCATGGTCACTATCACCTATTAGTACGCCCCATGCTTGAATAATAAAAGCAGAGTCGGATCCTAATGCGCTTACATCTAAATCTAATGTGGCACTAAATACATAGTCCAATGTATCCCCTGGATTAATGGTTGTAGTAACGGGTTCGGATACTATAGTACTTGAGCCTACTAGGCTAAATTCGGCATCAAAACTTGTGATTGATGCACTTCCTAAATTCACATATCGTATGCTTACTAGCTCGGCATTGCTAAGTCCACATCCACTATATGGAGTCGTTAACTCTAGTGTTGCAATGTCGTTTGACGATGCATCAAATTCATCAGCTCCCATATCTGGTGTAACTATATCGCGTAGGTCACCATCATAGTCATCGCTAATACCGGCTATTGGCGTTCCTAAATCATTAAGGTAGTTATTGGATACGTGTAAATCGGTTGCCGAGATAAAGAAAGGATCTATATTCTCGCAACTTGCTGCTCCACTTTCGGTAATCCAATTGGTATAATCTCCTACGCCTGCTCCTAAATAAGCAAAGTCGGCTGTGGAGGCAAAATTAAATAAATCGTTATGATGGTCTACCCATAGCGAGGTGTCCACATTATTTACATAATATACATAACCATTGGCATCATTGGTAAAGATATTGTTTACCATGGTAATTCCTCTGGATAATCCTGCGGTACCATCAAATAAACACATCGCTGGGGAGTTCAATTGTACTCCGCTCATGCGAATGGTGTTATAATAGATATTTACAAATCGACTCTCGTTGTTGAGAATTCCTGCAGATAAAGCTGTTCCTGCAGAATTTACATGCATTTGAACAAAGTTATTTACTACGTTTGTTGGATTCAAGGAATCAAATAAACAAGATGTCATACGGATTGCATTTCCCGTTGCAATAGATTGTGTATAAATTTTATTCTTTGAAATAAGTGCACTTCCAGTATTATTTAATAAATAAATACCTTCGTAACCAGAGTAAGTAGAATTTGTATCAGCTTTGATATCATTATTTGTAACAATGGCAGAAACAGCATTCTCTAGATGAATAGCTTCAGCATATTGCCCATGAATAGTATTATCATTAACGACCCAGTTAGTTGAACTCGTAAACCCTTTCAAATTAATTGCATAAGCAGAGTTTATCAACATATTATGTTGAATACTAATATTAGAACCTAAAGTATCAACTGAGAAGAAAAGGTTCATTGTATTACCATCTGTAGTTGAAGGAACGCTCGCTTTAACAACACAATTCTCAACAGCAAAATCATGAACTGTATTTTCTAAAACAAATACATTCGAGAAAATGGTGTCTTCTGCTTCAATTGACATATTCTTAAACGTAATATAAGAAGCACCATCCAAATCAACAACATAATTATCTGCCATATTATTTGCATTATATTTCAAGAAAACCGTAGAGCTATCTCCAGATATCGATTGGAATGTAACAGTATTTGTAGCAGAAGCCCCATTGATTGGGGGCAGCATAATTTGTTCATTATATACACCTGAAGCAATATTGAATGTAACCGCCCCATTAATACCACACTGGCTTAAAGCCAATACTGCATCCGAAAAGGAAGTATAGTTTGTAGCACCTGAACCACTTGGGTCAATGGTATATGAACCATTCAAAATAAAAGAACAAGCATAGAAATTAACACTTGAGCTATCGTTACTAAAGTTAAAATCAACTATATTATCAGGATCTTCAGTCCATGCGGTAATACTATGCATACCAACCGTAGGATTAACTGTGCCTATAGAAAGACTAGAAGAAACAGAATCTACTTTCAACGAATCGGTGAATGTATAAAATGGAGATTGAACAATGCCATCATATTTCCAATACACTTTAGCATAATTAATAGTATCAATACCAAAGTTTTTGATGGATACATCTACAGCTAAAGGCGTTCCTGCGGCTACTCCACTTATGGGGTTGATAATTTGATTTACTCCAATATCATGGGTTAGGCTACCAGCTCCTTCTAGTACTATGGAGATATTGGCTCTTTGGCTTCCAACGACTCCAACTGTTGTGGCATTACAAACCCCAAGCATATCTCCATAATAATATCTTAAGGAGTTAAAAGAGGTAGTGGAATACTTTACTGAGGCATTGCCATTATTTACATAACCACTATTGTTTGAACACACTTGAATCACAATGTTACTAATTCCATCCCAAATGAACGGGCTGGTCAATGTATGAATATTCCAACCTGCAATAGGTTGATATCCTCCTGTATTACTCAATACTGTAGTCATATCTGAATTGGGAACAAAGGCAGTAGAAGAACTCATTGTGGTGGCTCCTATCTTAATCTCAAAGTTTTGAAGATTGGGACATGAATTAACACTAGAAACATCAAAGGCTACACTTTCTATTGGGCCAGATCCTGCAGTACCCATCTCTGAAGCTAGAATGATATACTGTACTCTATTTCCCCAATAATAATTTGCATATGGGCTTGGATAACTATTAGATGTATTAGATGCGATGCCTGTTCCTATGACAACATTTCCGCCAGCGGAATACTTACAGAAAAAGGCTCTACTTTCTGTAGAGTCCGAATTTTGGGACATAGAAGCATCTACCGCTTTTACGTAGTAAGTAAGGGTACGACCATAGCCACTAAAAGGTATGGCGGCATGAAAGCTATCAGTTCCTATTAGATTCATTCCAAGAGTATCAAGAAATCCAGTGGAGTTTTGATAAATAACTATGGCGGTATCGATACCGCTAGCATCTGTAATACTTGCAATGATATCGAATGGACCTGAGCCATATACGGTGTCAACAGTATTCACAAGACCAAACACAGGTGAAAGCAAAGTAATAGATGGAGGAATTAATTCACTTGCAGCACCATATATTACAATGTTGTCGATAAACCAACCAGCATTTCCTGCACTACCACTATTGTTTCTGTCTGAAAGAACAAAACGTACCTTTACACTTGACGAGCTGCCTGCTATGGACGATATGTCAAATAGCTCATTCTTCCACCAACTGTTTTGTGGCACAGCCGAAGGAGTGGTGCCTTGCCAATCAGTTGCATAGGAAGCCGATGAGAAAAAACCATTGGCAAAGTACCCTGAGCCCAAGTATTGGAGCGGCATTAGCTTTGTCCAGCTGCTACCTCCATTGGTTGAAACTTCAATCTCGCAACCATCAAAGAACTCAACCTTTGCAATTTGTGAAAATTGTAAATACAACTGAGGATAACTACTCGCATCAACCGAGCTATTAATAGTTAGATAAGTAGTGTCCCCCATTGTTACAGTAGCAGAATCACTCTTCAAACCCTCACTCTGGAGACGAGAGTTTACAGCCCATAATCCAGAACCAGTCGACGAGGATGTCATGTTTATCGTGCCTTCAAAATCCTCTTGAAATAGCACAGTCTGTGAAAACAAGGTCGTTGTTACCAACAAACTTAAAAGCGTAAAAATATTTTTCATAATGTTATTGTTAAGGTGGTGTTTTTTGATAAAAATATACAGCAATATAAACTTGCAAACAAGACGCAAACTTATTAATTTATGTACTCCTAAACAAGTTTTTGAGAGCTTATTTAGAAAAATAATTTGATCAAAAATATTTCACCTAATTAGATAGAATCAGAGGGAAGAAATAGCTACTTCTATATGCTAATAATACGCACAACAACCCTTCTGTTTTTTTGCATTTGCGAAAAAGTCTTTGCGTGTGGGTATATCATTTTTTTATACCCAAAACCTCGGTACGACATCCGTTTTTCAGATATTCCACGCTTTCGTAAATAGTTATATACTGTTGTTGCTCGGTCAACTGATAGCTGTTGATAATACTCTTCTGATTTTTTCTTTTTCGTTTCCACAGGGAGATTCACATGACCCTGTATCTCAATCTCCAATGATGGATTATCTTTCATCATAGAAAGCAATTTCCTTAAAGCAATATGCGACCTACGCACTACCGTAGCACTACCACCTACAAAGTATAATTCACTCACTTCAAACGAACTTCCTACCTGTACTTTCTGTAAATTTATATCTAGCTTGAGCGGTTTATCAGCACTATCCAATCTGAACAATTCTTTTTCTTTTAAGTACCCTTTGGCCCACACTTGGCAATCATAATTACGACCTGCTTTTATGGGGATAAAAACACTAATAGCTTCCCTATTATATAAGGTGTCATAATTCTTATATCCACCAGACAAATCTATCAATAACATATGTGCTTTCACTCCACGTTTCGAGCTTTTATCTTTAGCATTTATATTTACATGCAAACCCATTGGCTCAAGCCTTGGTTCAGCTTTGCAATTATTATAAAAAAACTGTATCCGGTGACCTTGACCATCATCATACACATTATCCAGTACTAGATAGTACACATCACCTTTCTTTACAAAAATGGATTTACTCCATGCCGTCCCCTCTCCTTCCCTAACATAGGCATATTTGGAACTTGAGACCAAACCTGTTTTCCCTTGCAGTTTAGGCCGAGATATATTTGACCGTACTGCTTTCAGTCCACCTTTTTGAATGTGTTTGCAAGTACTTGGCCCATCACCGCAAAACAATAAAAAATCGTAGTCGTCTTTTGGGTTGTCTGGCGTAATTGTTAGGCTCATCATACACGACTGAAGAATAGTGAACTTATACCATACTGTATTATGCTCATTTTTAAAGGCATACAAACTCACTTTGGACGACTGCACCTCCATCCTACTACCATGACCCATAGGGGCTGTCGCTTTAATATCATTTATATCGGTAATATCAATAGCATTATCACAATCGCCATTTTCAGGCAAAAGCACAATATGCTTTTGTGCAAGCATACCAACAGAAACAAAAATCAATAAAACAAGGGCGTAAAATCGAAACATTATTTACTAATAATTAAACTTGTTTGTTGCATTAAAATACCTTCCTTAGAATATAGACCCACAAAGTATCTGCCCGCTGAATGTCTTTCTGGATTCCAACGCCCTTCCAATTTACTTCCAATATTTATCATTTCTACATTGGCCACTTGTTTACCTACCGAGTCATAAATGAGAATATAGCATGGAAAATCGTCATTAAGTTCAAACTTAATCGGTCCATTGGAGGGATTTGGGCTAATCAGCAAATTTAAATCCTCATCACCCCCCTTAACATCTGATATCCCTAAGTAATTATAATCGTAAACAGCTAAAACATATTGGCCATTCATTAAGTGGTTCACTTCTAAATAACCTACTATCCAATTACCCTTTTTAGTTGAAGCAATTCTCTGCCATGGCATTCCTCCATGAGGACGGTATAATAAAATCAGAGAGTCATTTTTATTTTTAATTAAATCAGCATCAATTTCCGAAGCTTTGAAATACCTAAAGCTTCCAATAGCATCATAAGCTGATGGGTAAATGCCCTCCACAGTCCAGAAATGATTGGGAGAAATACGCAATCCTGGGTAATTAATCCCTAAACTATCAGGTCCAACCCAATGATGTGTTATTTGAAAAAGGGCAGAATCACTAATCTGACTTACATCCATTTTAAAGTAGCTTTTCTCAAAATTATGCGAGCCCACTTGCTTAATCGATAAAGAGTAGTCCGTAGTGGCGTCAGCCAAACGCTCATCCAAATCACAAAATACTGCGGTGGGTTTAAATGCTAAATCAAAACTCTGTGACCCAAATTGGCCTGAAAATTCAATTACAGTATCTATTCTATTCCATTGGCTATCCATAAACGTAATTGGCACTCTATTACTATTGGCATAGTTTGGCTTATGCTTTAATCGCTGCTGCATTGCCACACTCACAGTATATGGTGGATTTACTCCAACACCCACATAAAATGAATCTATAGAAAAGTTAGAGAAACCCGGCTCAAACACCCACGAATCAAAAAAGTCATTCATGCTAATACCTGAATTCGCAGAAATAAAATCACGAAAATCGATACTTGACTGATCCGAAAAAGCATTTTGCGCCATATAAGCATTCAGCATGCTAAAAAATTTATTATCACCAAGGTAACCACGTATACTATGAGCTACTGTTGCCCCTTTATCGTAAACCGTACTTCCATAGGTAAGATTGTGTGGAACGCCAGCAACAGCCCAGTAACCGGCATCGCTATGATGGGTGTTTTTAAGTACATCGAAAAGAAGATTTCGCATATTATTTTTGTAGGCATCTTTTCCATAAAGCATTTCTTGATACATCGATTCGGAGAAGGCAGCCCACCCTTCATTCAGCCACATGTCGGGGGCAGAACTACAGGTAACTAGATCACCAAACCAATGATGCGATAATTCGTGAGCAAACAATGATTCGTAGGTAAGTGTTCCATTTATATATCCATTACCGATTGCTATACTTGTAGCATGCTCCATCGCTCCTGAACTAAAGGGCACGCCAACATAACCAACACGCTCCCAACGATACGGCCCATAATACAGTTCAAATGCAGTAAGTATTTGTTTCAAGTTGATAAACGAAGCTTGCGCCTGGCTCACCATACTGCTTTTTACATAGATGGCTATGGGAATTGCCCCATTCACTCCATTAAATGTATCGCGTACTGCCACATACGGACCAACGGCTACCGAGGCTAAATAAGTAGGAATATCATTATGAAGCTTCCATTTGTATTGCGTGGTATTGCTTCCTACATTTGTTGCCTCCAAAGTGCCATTACAAACCGCATACTTTCCATTCTTCACCCTGATATTAAAATCATAGGTTGCTCGATCCACAAAATCGTCGATACAAGGATACCAAACACGTCCATAGTTATGAGGATTATCCTGCATACCGACACCCATATTAAAAGCGAATGTGCTATCATTGGAAAAATAAAAACCGCCCCATCCTGATGGGTCTTTAACCGGCTGACCATGATAGTGTATGCTACATACTATGGTATCTCCAATATCTATGCTATTTGCAAGAAAGAAATCCAATAGCGTATCGTTATAACTCCAATTGGCAATAGATTGATTATTAATTAATACCGAATCGATACTAAGCTTTAGTAAATCTAATTTAATGACGGTCAAGCCATCAATTTTTGGCGTGATAAGCAAGTCGGTATAGCCCGAAATATTTTTTTGACTCAAATAAATAATATCTAAATTAATGGAATAGTGTAACACATCCATACTATCACTCGTCATAGTTTTATAAATAGGTGTAGTATGTGAACATCGTGGAGTTGTTTGGGCAAAGGCACCAATACTTATAATGCTAGATATTAATGTTATAAGAATATATTTCATGATAATGAGTTTTAATTATTGCAGCAATAAAAGTAATACAAATAACAAATAAATAAACAGATATTTAATAGCTTAACTATCAAATATATGAAAGCAAAATCATTTATTCACTTTAGTTAGATATTAATTAGTACTTTTATGCGCCTAAAAATGGTTTTTAATAAATAATAAACACAGATAATTAACCAAAAGTATGACTGGAAGAAAATTGATTCTCTTAGCACTTGTATTACTATTAATACAAAGCGCAAAAGCCCAAAAGAAATGGACATTGGAGCAATGCATAGAATATGCCTTACAGCATAATATTGAGATTAAGCAAAAGGAATTAAGCTTAAAAATTCAAGAGTCGAGTGTTCGTCAAAGCAAAGCCTCATTACTGCCAACTATAACTGCAAATGGTTCGGACGTGATAAACTGGGGAAAGTCAGTTGACCGTTATACCAATCAGTTTGCCGACACACGTACCAACTCTGTAAACCTTTATTTACAAGGTAATGTTACGCTATTTAATGGTTTTCAAATGCTAAACAATGTAAAACGCAATATTGATAATTTGAAAGTTCAGGAATACCAATTAGAATTGTCCAAAGACTTAAAGTCTTTAAGTGTTACCACCGCATTTCTACAAATAGTTTATGATAAAGAGACTTTAATAAACAAAGAGAATCAGGTAAAATTATCACAAAAGCAGACCGACCGAACTCAGAAATTAGTCGATGCCGGAAGTAGAGCAAAAGGGGATTTATTTAATATAAATTCTCAATTGGCATCTGATCAAGTACAATATATAAAGGCCGAAAACCAGTTAAACCTATCCACACTTAGGCTAAAACAACTGATGGACCTACCTGGCGACACTACTTTGGAAATTGAAACACCTGTAATTGAGCTTACCGAAAACTTTGGGGGATTACAAGACCCCTATGCTGTTTACGATTATGCCATACAAAATAGACCAGAAATAAAAGGGGCTGAAATGCAAGTGGAAACCTCCAAAAAATCGCTTTCCATATCAAAAGGAGGCATCAGCCCATCATTAAGCTTTTCGGCAAGTTTGGGCTCTGGTTTTAGTGGTGCTAATCAAATACTTGATGGCACACCTGTTTTCAATGGTTATAATCCTACAGGCGATATCACCACCTCTGGAGATAAAGTTTTATCACCCAATTTTACTTATAATTATGCTACAAAACAATGGAGCGACCAAATAGTTGATAATCGAAACTACTCCATTGGTTTTCATCTTCGCATCCCCATATTCAATGGTTTACAAACCCACACTAATATCAGTCAATCAAAAATAGCCGTACAGCAAGCAGAGTTACAGCTGGAACAAAGCAAGAGAGATATGCGCCAAACCATTGAGCAAGCCTATGCTGATGCACGCTCCTCTTTTAAGCAATACGAAGCTGCCAAAATTCAGGTAGAATCGCTGCAAGAAGCGTTTACCTATTCTGAAGAAAAATTTAATGCGGGAATGATTGATGCTTTTGAATATAATAGCGCCAAAATAAAACTAGATTTAGCAATGAGTCAACTGTTAACTGCGAAATTCGATTATGTTTTTCGTGTTAAAGTACTCGACTTCTACTATGGAAAACCTTTGACTTTATAAACATGATGGCAAAAAAGAACACTAAAAAACGAAATATCATTCTAGTCATAATTGGTCTAGTTATCGTGACAGCCTTAGTTGTTGCAAAGAAAACAGGCTCAATTGGCGCAAGCGAGTTAAGCAAAGTAAGTACTGAAAACGTCATTTCTCGCTCCATAATAGAAGAGATATCGGCTAGCGGTAAAATACAGCCTGAAAAAGAGATTTTGATTGCTCCCGATGCCTCGGGAGAAATTGTTGGACTATTTGTTCATGAGGGAGACAGCGTGCATGCAGGACAATTACTCTTAAAAATTAACCCTGATATTTACGAGTCAAATCTAGAGAAATCGCGTGCCATGCTAAATTCAGCAAAGGCAAATTTGGCAAACTCGCGAGCACGATTATCCCAAACCGAAGCGCAATTTAATAAATCCAAGGCCGACTTTAAACGTAGTCAAGACCTTCATAAAAAAGAAGTTATTTCTGACGCTGACTTCGAGTCGGCAAAGTCGCAATACGAAGTTGGGAAAGCGCAAGTCGATGCTGCTAAAGAAAGTGTTCAATCATCAATATACTCAGTAAAAAACTCTGAAGCAGCAGTAAAAGAAGCCGAAAATAACCTACGAAAAACTGCCGTTTTTGCTCCCATTGATGGAACGATCTCAAAACTCTCAAAAGAACTTGGTGAGCGTGTGTCTGGAGCATCACAATTTTCAGGTGGAACAGAGGTAATGCGAGTTGCCAACCTTAATAATATGGAAGTACAAGTAGATGTTGGAGAAAACGATATTGTTAGGGTTCACCTACTTGATACCGCGCTAATTGAAGTGGACGCTTACCTTGGACGAAAATTTAAAGGTATCGTAACCCAAATTGCCAATTCAGCAAATACACAAACAGGCTCTGGCGATCAGGTTACAAATTTTAAAGTCCGTATTAGAATGCTGGCCTCCTCCTATCATGATTTGATGGATGAAAAAAATCCTAACCTCTCCCCTTTTAGACCGGGCATGTCGGCTAGTGTACAAATATTAACTAAGTACGTAACTGGTGTATTAAGTGTTGCCATCCCTGCTGTTACTACTCGCGACGACACAAGTTCCTATTCGGAGCGAAAAAGTAATAAACAAAAAAATAAAATCGATAATGACAAAAAAATAGATGAAGATATTCAGGAATATGTATTCATTTATAATGATGGTAAAGTATTTTTACGAAAAGTAAAGACGGGTATTCAAGACAATAATTACTTCGAAATATTAGAGGGCTTAAAAGAAGGTGATGAAATTGTAACAGCTCCTTACCGTGCTATTAGCAAAAAACTTAAAAACAATCAACCCGTTGAAAAAGTAAAGAAAGAAGAGCTCTTTAAAAATGACGACTAAAACATAAATACTATGAAAACAAATAAAATATTAATCGGTGTTGCTATCGCATTAGCAATCTATCTTGGCGTATCCTCTTTTGGGCTATATAATAGTATAAAAGGTAGTGGAAATGTAATCAAAGAAAATCGTGAATTAACTACTTTTCATGCTCTGGATGTAGGAGGAGCCTTTGATATTACCTTAAGACAAGGAACTCCACAATCGGTAATCGTTTCGGCTGACGATAATATTATGCCACACATTATAACTAAGGTGAAAAATGGAGAATTGGAAATTAGCACTAAAGGAAGTCTTCAAAAGACAACAAAACTGCAAATTGACATTGTTGTTGCAAACATAGATAACATTGACTTATCTGGCGCTTGCAATTTACAAACTTTAGACTTTATTTCAAGCAATGAACTGGATATAGAATGTTCTGGTGCAAGCAGTTCTGAAATGCAACTTAGGTGCAAGAAACTCTCTATAGACTTTTCAGGTGCCAGTGACGGCACTTTGATAGGGAGCACAAAAACTCTATACATTGAAGCATCAGGTGCTTCTAGCCTTGATTGCCGCAAATTAAATGCTGATGTTGTGCAAGTAGATGCTAGTGGAGCTTCATCAATTGAGCTTATCGCAAATAAAACACTTGATATTGAAGCTTCAGGAGCCTCTTCCGTTGATTATACTGGCAAAGCAACTGCTACCATTGAAACATCAGGAGCGTCTAGCGTCGATAAAAAATAACTTTTTCTTGAGATTACTATTGGCAAACAATGCGCCAATAATTATGACCTATTAAATTTTAATTATTGAACAATACTATTATCTATTGTGATATTAATTCCTAATTAAACTCCTTATTTAATCTATTTATTCTATATATTTGCGAGCAATTCAGACTGAAATATATAGAATACTATTTAGTGTTATATTATTGAATTTCAGCCATTACAAATACTATTAAATTATAAGTGATGATTACGAATAATTTTGAAAGGCGCCATAATGGCCCACGATCTACACAGGTAAAAGAAATGCTTAATGTCATTGGAACAGAATCTCTCGATTCCTTAATTGACGAAACTATTCCAGCAGGAATTCGCCTTAAAAAAGAATTAGATCTTCCCAAGGGAATATCTGAATACGAATTTATGCAACATATTACAGAGCTAGCTGGTGAGAACAAAATATATAAAAGTTTTATCGGCTTAGGGTATTATGATACACAGCTACCAGCAGTAATTCAAAAAAATATTTTAGAAAATCCAGGTTGGTACACATCCTATACTCCCTATCAAGCCGAGATTTCGCAAGGGCGATTAGAAGCGCTTTTGAATTATCAAACTATGGTTTCGAATCTAACAGGATTTGAATTAGCCAACTCATCATTACTAGACGAGGCCACTGCTGCAGCCGAAGCAATGCTTTTGGCTCATCATGCTCGCTCACGCAAGCAAGTAAAAGCAGGTGTAAATACTTTCTATGTTGCAGAGGATCTTTTTCCCCAAACCATAGAGGTTTTAAAAACTCGAGCTTACCCGCTAGGTATAAATATGATTATTACCAAGGTGGAAGACTTTGAGTTTAATGATACCGTTTTCGGGGCGATGGTGCAATACCCAAATCAAGTCGGTTCTATTAATGATTATCGTATCATGGTTGACAAAGCTCATGAGGTTGGTGCCATTGTATGTGCAGCAGCCGATTTGATGAGTTTAGCCTTAATCACTCCTCCAGCTGAGTGGGGAGCAGATGTTGCTTTTGGAACCACACAACGTTTTGGTGTGCCAATGGGATTTGGCGGGCCTCATGCTGCCTATTTTGCAACAAGCGAAAAATATAAACGTAATATGCCCGGTAGAATTATTGGTATTTCAATGGATGCACAAGGGAATCCAGCATTACGTATGGCACTACAAACCCGTGAGCAGCATATAAAGCGTGAAAAAGCTACTTCAAACATATGTACTGCTCAAGCACTTTTAGCCACCATGGCTGGAATGTACGCAGTTTACCACGGCCAAGAAGGCATTAAAGCTATTGCAAACGATATTCATTCTATGGCAGTAAGCCTTAGTGACGAATTAGAGAAGCTTGGTTATAAGCAGCTGAATGAATACTACTTCGATACCCTACTAATAGATTTAGGTGACGTATCGAGTGATAAAATTAAAGAGGCTGCACTATCTCAAGAAATCAACTTCCGCTATATCAACGATAACCAAATTGGTATTAGCCTTGATGAAACAAAATCCTATAAAGACTTAGCTATTATCGCAGAGATTTTTGCCATTGCAAATGGGGTGAAATTTGAAGATATGTTCCTCCATGAGGAAACAACAAAAGCTATTCCTGCTGATTTT
>JAGLCR010000066.1 GCA_023146135.1 Bacteroidales bacterium | reverse complement strand
GCGGAATGCTTGCATTATCTGTTATCTGTACTCATTTGGGCTGTATTGTCAGACCCGACGACAGTGGTTTTCATTGTCCTTGCCATGCATCGAGCTTCGATAAGCATGGCGAAGTGAAATCACCTCCTGCAACTCGTGCTTTGGATTTTTTTTCAATGGAAATAGTAAATGGAGAATTAATGATTGATATTGAAAACCCTATACGAAGAAAGAAATTTGAGAAATCACAATTAACCTTTGCCTAAATGATAAATCAAAAAAAATATAGCACTGCAAGAATAATAATTGGTTTGGTTATACTATTGCTATTTCCAATCTATCTTGTTAAGCAGTATTATACACTTGATACTACTCAGTCCAGTAAAAATACAGCAAAGTATGTAGGAAAAGAAACCTGCATTGCTTGTCATGAGGCAGAATATAATGACTGGAAAGGATCTGATCATGATTTGGCTATGGATTATGCCAATGATACTACGGTTTTGGGTGATTTTAATAATGCAAATTTGCAAAGAGGAAATCAGCTGCATAAATGTTATCGAAAAAATGAGGGTTTCTTTGTTTTTACCGATGGTGCAGATGGAAAAATGCAAGAGTATGAAGTGAAATATGTCTTTGGTCATTTCCCACTTCAACAATACTTAGTTGAATTTGAGGGTGGTCGATTACAAACCTTGGCTTTGACATGGAATAGCCTTGATAGTAATTGGTATTATATGGCCGATTCGGTGTATAAAGGCGTGTCGGTGAGTCATAATAATTGGTTGCACTGGACCAATCAGGCACAGAATTGGAACTCCATGTGTGCTGATTGTCATTCCACTAATCTAAAAAAAGGATACGATCATAAAACAGACTCCTATCATACTACCTGGTCGGAGATTGATGTGAGCTGTGAAGCCTGTCATGGACCAGCTTCAAAACATATTGAATGGGCCAATTTGGCTGATTATGCTCGTAAGGATTTCAAAAATTATGGATTGCCAATTAAAACAAGTGGAATTGATAACCATCAATATGTGGATAACTGTGCTCGCTGTCACGCTCGTCGTACATCATTTGGCGATTTTGATCCACATTCAAAAAGTATTTATAATTATATAAATCCAGCTTTGCCAACAGAACCAAATTGGTATATTGACGGTCAAATAAAAGAAGAGGATTATGTTTACGCCTCTTTTACGCAGAGTAAAATGTATATGAACGACGTACAATGCAACGACTGTCATAATGTGCATTCGGGCAAATTACTATTCGAAGACAATAAGCTTTGTACCCAATGTCATAAGGCAGATGATTACGACACTCCAAATCATACACACCATAAAAATTTTGGCGATGATGGAGTTTCATTGATTTCAGAATCGGGAGTAAAATTTGATGTTGGCTCAGGCACATTATGTATCAATTGCCATATGCATGGCTCCAACTTTATGGGAGTGGATTACCGTCGCGATCATAGCTTTAGAATTCCTCGTCCTGATTTATCAGATAAATTGGGAACTCCAAATGCCTGCAATCAATGCCATACCAACGAAACAAATCAATGGGCTCAATCCAGTATTGAGCAATGGTTTGGAATAAGTCGTCCTTATCATTTCGGCTTGGCTTTTGACGCAGCAAATAAGAACAGTAAAGATGCTGATGATTTATTAAAAAGGATAATCAAAGATGAATTATACCCCCATCAAATTCGAAGTTCAGCATATAACTATTTGAATATTGATAAGTTGAGTAATGACAAACTAATACTTAGCTCACTTAATGATATGGAGCCCTCAATTCGAGTAATGGCTGTTCGTAATATGAATATCGATTCGCAAGAATCCCTAGACAAATTATTCACTCTTCTAAATGATGAAACAAAGGCTGTGCGACTGGAAGCTTATAGGAGAATGATGAACATGGACACTTCATTAATTTCTGGCAAACAAAAAACATCCTATGAATTGGCTAAGGAAGAGCAGTATCAGGTATTATTGTATAATGCTGATTTTCCCACCGGCAAATATAACTTAGGAAATTACTTTTACGCTCAGGGCGATTTTGAAAAAGCAGAGATGTACTATTTGGAAGCCTTGAAACAAGATTCCGAGTTGAATATGATTGAAATGAATTTGGCTCATCTATACAGTGTTATGGGGCAATCATTGAAGGCTGAAGCAGTGCTTGAAAAATTTGTAATAAAAAACCCCAGCAATGGTGATGGATTATATAATTATGGTTTAATACTATCAGAAAACAGAAAGTACCAATTGTCCTTAGAAATGCTATTGAGAGCCAGTGTATCATCATCCAATGACGGTCGTATTGATTATAATATAGCCATGTTGTATGATTTCTTTGAAGACAAGGGAAATGCGGAAAGGTATCTAAAGAGCAATATTGATAAAAATTCTAAAAACCTGAATTCCTATGCTGCATTGCTAGACTTTTATATTAAGAATAAGCAAAGAAGCAAAGCAAAGAAGTTGCTTTCAGATATGATGATTCTATTTCCAAATGAAGAAGATTTGAAGAAAGTTCAACAAATGCTTTATCGATAATTTTATCTAAGAAGAGGTCAACAACTTCTTAATAAGATAATTTCAGAAAAGTCAAAAACTTGATAGCTATAAAATTACCTTGCAATGACTTCAAATGTTGAAAAAAAGCATTATTTGACCTCGTTTGGGGAAGCATAATATCTAAATTTGCAGCATGGAAAACAAAGGAATGACAAACTTCAAAAACAAGCCTAATTTTGCTACATCCACTAGCAAGCAGGCTCGTAATACTGCTATGGAATATGGTAAAATTCCACCACAAGCAGTAGATTTAGAAGAAGCTGTATTGGGTGCAATGATGCTTGAACAACAAGCGGTGAATAAAGTGATTGATATATTGAAGCCTGACATGTTTTATAAAGAGGCACATCAATATATTTTCAAAGCCATATTTAAGCTTTTTGAAGAGTCAGAACCTGTGGATATACTTACTGTTAACCAAAGACTTAAAAAAGAAGGAGAGCTTGAGATTGTTGGTGGTGCATATTATATAATGCAGCTTACTAACAGAATAGCATCGGGAGCCAATGCCGAGTTCCATGCTCGTATCATCCAGCAAAAATATATTCAACGTGAATTGATTCGTATCTCATCCGATATTATTAAAGATGCTTTTGAAGAAACTACCGATGTACTTGAATTACTTGACAAAGCCGAAAAAAATCTGTTTACTGTAGCTGAGAACAACTTACGTAAATCGGCTATGAATATGGCTGATGTAGTAAAAGAAGCCATAAAAAATATTGAAGAAGCGGCTAAACAAGAGGGAAATATCTCTGGTATCGCTACAGGATTTCATCATCTCGACAACCTAACATCAGGATGGCAACCTGCTGATTTAATTATACTTGCCGCTCGTCCTGGCATGGGAAAAACAGCCTTTGTTCTTTCGCTAGCACGTAATGTTGCCGTCGATTATAAGAAAAGCGTTGCCCTATTCTCACTAGAGATGTCTTCAGTGCAGCTTGTTACACGTTTGATTTCATCGGAATCTGAAATTAGTGCTGACAAATTGAAAAAAGGTAATCTAACTGATAAAGAATGGGTTGATTTGAATAAGAGTATTGGCTCTTTAAACGATGCTAAGATTTTTATTGATGACACCCCTGCCCTATCAATTTTTGAACTTCGTGCCAAAAGTAGAAGATTAAAATCCAAGGAAAATATTGAGGTGATTATCATTGACTATCTTCAGCTAATGACAGCAGGCTCGGATAAAGCAGGTAATCGCGAACAAGAGATTAGTATGATCTCTCGTGGTTTGAAAGCACTGGCTAAAGAATTAGAATTACCAATTATTACTTTATCGCAGCTAAACCGTAGTGTAGAAACTCGTGGAGGTGATAAAAAACCACAACTGTCAGATTTGCGTGAATCTGGAGCTATTGAACAAGATGCTGATATGGTTTGCTTCCTATATCGACCAGGCTATTACAATATTACTGAAGGCCCTGATGGCGAAGCGTTTCCTGAAGGATATACGGAACTTATCGTTGCCAAACACCGAAATGGAGCATTGGACGATGTAAAACTTACCTTCCTTGGTCAATTTGCAAAATTTACCAATGCTGTAAGCGGATTTGGTGCCGAGGAATACATCAATGCAGCATCAGGAAATATGGAGCCATCAACGGGAATGGTGCCTAATAGTAATTTTGATGTCGAAACAACTACAGTCACTTTAGGTTCAAAAATGAATAACGCTTCTTCCGATGAAAACGGAGTTCCTTTTTAGTTGGGTCCCGATAGCTATCGAAAAAAAAGTAAATATAATTTCTTATTAAAACAAAGAATGTCTAGTATCATCAAAAAAGGTTTATTAATCATATTAATGATTTTCAGTGTGAATTATATTCATGCGGCTTATCTTCTAATTCCCATGGACGATAGTCAAAAGAATCATCTTAAAGCTTATGGTATTAGTTTTTGGTCCTTACAACGCGAAATTGAAGTGGATTGGCTTCTGAACTATCGTGGAGGTAGCTTTATGATGAAATATTTTGAAGAGGTGGAAACTGAGTGTAAAATTCGCGGTGTAAGCTATCAAGTAATTGCTGATGGGCAAAGCACTTCAATACTAAGCCAAATATCAGATCCCGAAGTAAATATGGATATTGTCAAGCTACAGAAAGTGCCTAAAATTGCTGTCTATTCACCACCAAATGTTCAACCATGGGATGATGCAGTAACC
>JAGLCR010000065.1 GCA_023146135.1 Bacteroidales bacterium | reverse complement strand
TGGTTTTTATGGTGAAGGCGACTCTGTTGGAACACTTAACGATTTTGTGAATTTTCAAGTTTGGATTTACGAAGGATTTAATGATATAGAATTTCATTATGGCCCATCAAGTATTGCTGATATGGGAATTGCCTTTGAGGATCAGCCCGGACCTCTTGTTGGTACAGCTGATGAGAATCTGGTTGATGCATATTTACTTAGTGGTGACCCAACTAGTCCAACGCTTATAGATTCTGTCGGTTTTCTAAATCCTGTTCCAGCAAGTGGCACAGTTTATCGCTTTGTTAAAAAAACAATGAGTATTTCTACCCCTCAGAAAACAAGTATTTATGCACAAATGATTCCAAATCCAGTGCATCAATCAAGCATATTGAGAATTACAAACTATAGTCCCCAGAATGCTCAACTTTACATTACTGATGTGCAAGGTCGCGAAGTGAAAGTGATTAATAATATTCATACCAGCGAAATTATTATTGAACGTGCAAAGCTGAGTAGTGGAGTATATTTCTATCAGTTAATTGATGATGATAAAGCCATAACTCGCGGTAAATTTATTGTTGAATAGCTAATAAACGAATTGCTAGCTTATAGTTGAGTTTTCATAAAAACAAAAAAGAAAACTTTTTATACAATAAAGCTAAGCTGTGTTTAGTCAACAACTTGGTTTGAAGAATTATTGTTTACATAGGAGTATTAAGCATTTATCGATATACCGCATTCACTCCTTTTAGCTCTCTGATTCTAGTCATCAACACTTCCAGAGTGTTTAAATCGAAGACCATTAGGCTTAGAGTAGCTTTAAATATTTTATCCTTAGAGTCAAACTTCATATTGGCAATACTGATTTTTAATTCATTGGAAATAACTTGTGTAATACGTGATATTAAGCCGATTTCATCTTCTCCTTCCACAAATATATTTACCCTGATATTATTGGCTTGGGCTTGCGATTTCCATTTAGATTCGATTACTCGATAAGGAAAACGTTCACGCAATTGTACCGCATTGGGACAATTATTTCGATGAATACTTATGCCCTTTGAAACGGTTACAAAGCCAAATATTTTGTCTCCTGGAATAGGGTTGCAACATTTGGCAAGGGAGAAATTAATATTATCCAATTTATCAATTACCAATACATCATCGAGCGAAGGATCTTCTATTTCGGTTTCCTCATATTGCTTTAATATAGCCGCATCGTCAAAGGTTTCTTGGGGAGTATTTTTTTCGGCCAGCCATTTTTTAATATCCAATAAATCAATCTTTTCCAAAGAGATAAGATAGTATAAATCGGTTACTTTCTTCAGTTTATAATGATTAACTAGCTCATCAATAAGTTTTTGATTCAGTTCTTCTTTCCAGTTCTTAAATCGGCGCTCGATGAGTTCTCTTCCTTTTGCCACTTCCAATTGTCGCGCCTCGTCCAATACTTTTTTAATTCTACTTTTGGTACGTGGGTCAACTACTATTTTCAGCCAATCCACCGATGGACGATTATTTTTTGAAGTAATGATATTTACCTGATCGCCATTTTTCAAAATATGGTCAATGGGTACAATTTTACCATTCACTGTGGCGCTGGCAAACTGACTGCCCACATCGGTATGTATGGCAAAAGCGAAATCCAATGCCGTGGAGCCTAATCGTAGCTTTTTCACATGGCCAGTTGGTGTAAATACATAAACCTCATTACTGAATTTCTTTGATGACAAGCTAAACGACATTCTTGATTCATTGGTGTTTTGCAAGGATTCGCGAATATTTTGCAACCAAAAATCAACTCCCTTTCCTGCCTTTCCTCCTTTATATCGCCAGTGAGCCGCCATACCATTTTCGGCCTCATCGTCCATGCGCAGGCTACGTATTTGCACCTCTACCCAATGTTTATCGCTCGCTTGTACTGTGGCATGCAGCGATTCGTAACCTGTTTCTTTGGGAACAGTAATCCAGTCGCGCAAACGGTTCAAATTTGGAGTATACACATTGGTAAGTACGGAGTATGCATGCCAACAATCTGATTTCTCGTTCTTTGCTTCGCTGTCGATAATCAAGCGTACGGCCCATAGGTCAAATACTTTTTCAAAGGGAATATCTTGTTTTTGCATTTTTATCCATATGGAATGCATGGATTTGGTTCTGCTTTTTATAACATACTTCATTCCATGCTCATCTAGCTCTTTTTTAATGGGCAATGTAAATAGGGAAATTAGTTTTTTGCGTTCCGATTCTCCCTCTTTTAACTTTTTGTGAATGCTATGAAACACTTCGGGCATACGAAACTCCATCACCCGATCTTCCAATTCTGATTTCAGCTGATAAAAACCCAAACGGTGGAGGGTAGGGATATAAACATATTCAACAAGGTCAAAAACTTGATTGCGAATACTCGATTCCAATAGGTCTTGATAATTACGAGTTCTAATTAACTGAATTCCAATATCTAGTAATACTGCACGCATATCTTGTGCAACAGATAAAATCAGAGAACGGGCCTCATCAGCATCCCCCTTTAGGTTTCCGAATGATAGTTTCTGAATATTAAAAAATGCCCGAACAATATTTACAATATGCTCAGGGAACTTATCTTTTAGCTTATCAACATCTTCTATGCTACTTATGGATTGAGAAAGCACTCCAGCTATTAAAGTGGCAGAATAGGTTTTTAACTCATTCATCAAAACATCTAAAAATCCTACTAAGCAATCTTCTTTTGGGCGATTTGGACATACACGATTAGGACCTTTGGAATTGGTAAAAAGCTCCAAGGCAATATGGAATAATTCGAGACTCGAAGGGTCTGATTCATTCTCTTTTATGTATTCTTTATGTCTTTGAAATAGGTCTTTCAATGAATAGTCGTATTAATAATTAATCGGCATTCCATTTGCAACAGCAATCATGAATAAGCTAAACTGAAGGCTCAATCACTTGTACACTAGCATTGGTCAAATCAAACGATTTAGCTGTCGATTTATTTTGTAAAAGCAAAATGCCAGGACTTTTTCCTTTTTCAATGGAGCCTAATTTAGAATTCATTCCCAAAGCACAGGCTCCATTATATGTCGCCCAGCGAATCAATTCCTCCAAGGAAACATCAAAGTTTTTATTCAAAATTTTCATTTCCTCCAATATGCTTAATTGATGGTTTGATGCCAGACTATCTGTTCCCAAACAGATTTTCAAATCTTGATTTTTGAGCAAATTAAGTGGAGGTAAGTCTCCTTCAATATAGAGGTTTGCATTGGGACACAGTCCGTAAAAGCTATTTTGAAAATGCTTTTTTGCAAAGTCAATATCTGCTTGATTTATAAAGGTGTTATGTATTAAAAGTAGTCGTTCGGCAGTATGAAAAAATTCCCCTAAGCTTTCCAACGGACGTTTGTGGGTAGGAATATGTGGAGGCTGTTCCAATCCCCAAGATTTAAAACGCTCGGCCAAGGGTCCTGTGCCTTTTAAAAAATACTCGCCCTCGCCCTCGCTTTCCATATGATGTATGCTCAAGGTGGATTTGGGTTTTTGATAATCTCTAATTTTTTGAAATAAAGTACGAGATAGTGAATATGGAGCATGTGGAACTATGTTTTTTGTTCCTTCCGTTGCTGCGGCAAGACCCAAAGCATGATTCCAATTTCGCTCCGTATCTTTAGCCTGCGAGCCATAAACCTCAATAAAATTATAGCATGCTATTGGTGAGCTTTTCTTGGCATCAATACTCAAAGTCGTATTCATAATATCACCCACTGCCACAATACCATTTTCTTGCATTTCCTTGAAAGCTGAAATCACTGAATCAGCTTTTTCCTCTTCTGATATTCGACGTTTAAGCCCCTCTAAATCATGGATAAATTGATCGATACCGCTTTTTTCGGGCAGTTGATTTTTTGCATATGAAAGCTCCGTATGACAATGTACATTTACAAATCCTGGGCATATAATTCCTTGGAAATACTCCGCATCAGCATCAGTTTTTAGGGAAATATTAAGAACCTCTCCCTCCTCATTCAATGTAATTGTTCCTCCTTTTATGGGAGTTGTATTTCCTGGGTAAATATAATCGGCTGTTATCTTTCTCATGCTTTCTAATTTGTGAAAGCAAAGATAGATGTTTTTGGTGTTGTCTTAATTATACTAACGATTACAATCAAAACCCTATCCTATAATTTCGTAGTTTCGCCGCCAATATTAGAATACAAAAAACCAGTACTATTATGGAGTATAATTTCGCAGATATAGAGCAAAAGTGGCAACAATTTTGGGTTGATAAAAAAACCTACCATGTTGAAATAGATGAGAGTAAACCTAAGTTTTACGTTTTAGATATGTTTCCTTATCCTTCAGGGGCGGGGCTTCATGTGGGTCATCCACTAGGTTATATTGCCTCAGATATATACTCACGTTATAAGCGTCATCAGGGTTTTAATGTATTGCACCCAATGGGTTTTGATGCTTTTGGCCTTCCAGCCGAACAGTATGCAATAAAGACAGGAACTCACCCTGCCATTACCACCGAAGAGAATATTGAGCGTTATATGACACAGTTGAATAATATTGGATTTTCATTCGACTGGGATCGAAAAGTGGTTACTTCAGATCCTGATTATTATAAGTGGACACAGTGGGTTTTTACCAAATTATTTAGTTCATGGTATAATAATGCTTCAGATAAAGCAGAAGACATTCATTTGTTAGTACAGATTTTTGAGATTAATGGAAATATAAAAATTGCTGCTGCTTGCACGCAAGAGGAAACCTTTACTGCTGATGAATGGAAGGCCATGAGTGAGCAGGAGCAACAAGGTATATTGATGAATTATCGTTTGGCCTACCAGTCGCATACTGCTGTAAACTGGTGCCCTGAATTGGGAACGGTGTTGGCTAACGATGAGGTAAAAGATGGTTTATCGGTTCGTGGTGGTCATCCTGTAGTAAAGAAAACCATGAAACAATGGTCGCTACGAGTTTCGGCTTATGCGCAACGATTGTTGGATGGCATGGAAAAACTCGACTGGTCCGACTCCTTGAAGGAGATGCAGAAAAACTGGATTGGTAAATCTGTAGGTGCTACAGTATTCTTCCGCTTGGAGGAGCATGAAGAAAAGATGGAAATTTTCACTACTCGTCCCGACACCCTATTTGGGGCTACCTTTATGGTGATTGCTCCTGAGCATGAGTGGGTAACAATGCTCACAAAAGAAGATCAAAAGACAGAAGTTGAAGAATATGTGGTATGGGCAAAAAACCGTTCTGAGCGTGAGCGCATGACCGAAGTAAAAAAGGTGAGTGGCGTATTCACGGGTTCATATGCTATTCATCCGTTTAGCGGCAATCGTGTTCCTATTTGGATAGCCGATTATGTATTAACTTCATATGGAACAGGTGCTATAATGGCGGTTCCTGCCCATGATAGTCGTGATTATGCTTTCGCAAAAAAATTCGATATTCCTATTGTAGAAGTGGTTAGCGGAGGCGATATCTCTGTTGAATCATATGATGCAAAGACCGGTGTTTTAGTAAATTCTGACTTCCTTAATGGAATGAAAGTAAAGCAGGCTGTTGGCGAAGCAATTAAAAAATTACGTGCCTTAGGAATTGGCGAAAAGCAAATAAATTTCCGATTGCGTGATGCGATTTTCTCACGTCAGCGCTATTGGGGTGAGCCCTTCCCTGTGTATTATAAAGATGGAATGCCGCAGGTGTTAAATATCAAAGATTTACCTTTGGAGTTACCTGCAGTGGACAAATATTTACCCACCGAAAAAGGTGAGCCACCATTGGCTCGTGCCGAGAATTGGAATACCAAAGACGGATACCCACTAGAAGTAGATACCATGCCTGGTTTTGCAGGTTCAAGTGGGTACTATTTACGCTATATGGATCCTACAAATCAAACACAGTATTTCTCCCCTGAAGCAGTCAATTATTGGCAAGATGTGGATTTATATATTGGTGGAGCAGAGCATGCTACAGGTCATTTGATATACTCTCGCTTTTGGAATAAATTCCTATTCGACTTGGGTATGGTAGTGAAAGAAGAGCCCTTTAAAAAACTAGTAAATCAAGGAATGATACAAGGTCGTTCCAACTTTGTTTATCGTATAAAAGGAACGAATCAGTTTGTTTCTTTTGGTTTACGAAAAGAATATGATGTGCAGCGTATTCATGTGGATATCAATATTGTGGATAATGATGTTTTGGATACCGAAGCTTTTCGCAAATGGCAACCAGAGTTTGCTAATGCCGAGTTTATTTTGGAAGATGGAAAATATACTTGCGGCTGGGAAGTAGAAAAGATGTCGAAGTCGTTGTATAATGTGCAAAACCCTGATGAGCTAATTGAAAAATATGGAGCCGATACTTTGCGTTTATACGAAATGTTTTTAGGTCCTATCGAACAATCAAAACCATGGGATACCAAAGGTATTGAAGGCGTATTTCGATTTATTAAAAAGTTTTGGAGATTGTTTCATAAGCAAGAGAATGAATTGGAATTGAGCGATGCCGAACCCACAAAAGAAGAACTAAAAGTATTACATAAAACCATTAAGAAACTGCATGAAGATATTGAGCGTTTCTCATTCAATACAGGCGTAAGTGCTTTTATGATTTGTGCCAATGAACTTTCTGAATTGAAGTGTAATAAACGAGTAATTTTGGAACCTTTGACGGTACTTATTGCTCCCTATGCTCCCCACCTAGCCGAGGAATTATGGCAGTTAATGGGTCATAACGAAAGTATAGTTGATGCGACTTATCCGGAGTTTAATGAGGCGCATTTGAAAGAGAGTAATTTTTCCTATCCAGTTTCATTCAACGGCAAAATGCGCTTTATGATTGACTTACCCATCGATATGGGAAAAGAAGAAGTGGAAAAAGCAGTTTTAGCAGCCGAAGAAGCACAACGATGGTTGGAAGGAAAAACGGTACGTAAGATTATTGTGGTTCCTAAGCGTATTGTTAATGTGGTAGTTGGCTAGATAGCCTTTTCAATAAAATATTTCATAGTAGCGGCATTTGGATTAATATAAAAACTCATTATAAGGAAAGCGCTCCGCATGAATCTTTTTTATTTGATCATAAATAAGTTGACGAAATTCGTGATGATTCTCTTTTAGCTTGGCGGAGATAAATATACAGGGCATATTTTCTTTGGCCATCCAAGTGTTCATCATTTCATCCAAACTAATATTTTCTTTAGTTGCAGGAGTCAAATCATCTTCTTCTTTTTCCACAAAAGTGTAGGCATCTATTTTATTGAAAACCATTATCATAGGCTTATCATTGCTATTAATCTCGGCCAGGGTTTCGTTTACAATTTTTATTTGATCTTCAAACTCAGGATGCGAAATGTCCACCACATGCAATAGCACATCGGCTTCTCTTACCTCGTCCAATGTCGATTTGAATGATTCCACCAAACCGTGAGGGAGCTTGCGGATAAATCCAACTGTGTCGGCTAGTAAGAAAGGGAGATTATGCACCACTACTTTGCGCACCGTCGTATCAAGGGTAGCAAAAAGTTTATTTTCAGCAAAAATATCCGATTTGCTGAGCATATTCATAATGGTCGATTTACCAACATTGGTATATCCCACCAAAGCCAAGCGGAGCATCTTTCCACGATTCTTTCGTTGGGTAGCCATTTGTTTATCAATCTGTATCAGGCGCTTCTTCAAAAGCGCAATACGATCGCGAATAATTCGTCGGTCGGTTTCAATCTCCGTTTCACCAGGACCACGCATTCCAATTCCCCCTCGCTGACGCTCAAGGTGTGTCCACAGGCCTGTTAATCGTGGCAGTAAGTATTGATATTGAGCTAGTTCAACTTGAGTTTTGGCATGAGCCGTTTTTGCTCTTTTGGCAAATATATCTAGAATAAGATTGGTACGATCCAATATTTTGCATTGCAATTCTTTCTCAATATTACGTAATTGCGAAGGGCTTAATTCATCATCAAATACCACCATATCAATTTCAGCAGCTCGTACATATTCAGCAATCTCAGACATTTTTCCCGACCCCACATAAAGCCTTGGATCAGGCATATTGAGTTTTTGGATAAAGCGCTTTTTGGCAACTCCACCTGCTGTTTCTACCAAAAAGGCCAGTTCGTCTAAATACTCCTCAACCTTTTCAAATTTTACTTCTGAACTTGCAACCGCCACTAATACACAGCGCTCAATACGTTTTTTCTCTCCAATCATAGTCTTGTTTTCTTGAGTACAAAAGTAGCATAAAAAGAGGGAACGCAGATGATATAGATATTCAGGGACAAATTATATCATGTCTGCGACAATCAGTCTAATCCATGTTCCTTCATCCATAAAAAAGCGTAATTTTGAGCCAATGACAAAGCAGGCTTTCATAAAGGACAAACAGTATTATAAATTTTGTGCCTATGGTTTCTTAAAGAACCTACGCTTATTCGAGCCTTTTTTGATATTGTTCTTTTTAGAGGCAGGATTGAGCTTTTTGGAAATAGGCCTTCTATATTCCGTTCGTGAAATTATGCGCAATCTGTTGGAAATGCCTGCCGGAATACTTGCCGATTCTCTGGGCCGACGGCGTACAATGATTAGTTCATTTGTTTTCTATATCATTTCCTTTATCACCTTCTATTACTCCCATTCTTACCATTTCTTTATGACCGCCATGGTGTTTTACGCTTTGGGCGATGCCTTTCGTACAGGCACTCATAAAGCCATGATATTTGACTACTTAAAAATAAAAGGGTGGCACGACCAAAAAGTGCATTATTATGGTCATACGCGATCTTGGTCACAATTGGGCTCGGCTTCTTCGGCCCTTATTGCAGGAGCATTGGTGTTTTTTAGTGGGGAGTTCCGTTTAATTTTCATTTTTTCTACCATTCCCTATGTTTTAGATTTAATCAATATCGCCACCTACCCCAAAGCTTTGGATGGCAATCGGGCCAAACTTAGTAAAAAGGAATTATTACAAAGCTTTTGGGTAGTGATGAAAGATTTCTGGGAGTCCTTCTCCAGAATGAAAACCCTCAAAGCCTTGGTCAATCTATCCATGCATTCAGGATTTTATCGAAGTATCAAAGATTATCTCCAAGAGTTTATCAAAGTGATGGCCTTGTCTTTACCTCTGATGTTGGCCTATACCGAAAATCAACGAGCCGCTGTTTTGGTGGGAATTGTCTATTTCTTTATTTTCCTATTAAGCTCGCGAGCATCCCGTTATTCGGGAAAATTTGCCAATAAGTTTAAGCATTTAAGCACACCCCTTAATTTTAGTATGCTGCTAAGTTTATGCTTTGGAGTGCTCAGCGGACTGTTTTATGCCAATGGATACACAGGAGTAAGTATCCTGTTTTTTGTAGGGGTTTTTCTTATTCAAAATCTACGTATGCCCATCGGTATTTCCTATGTTACGGAGATTATTAATAAGGATATTCTGGCCACCGTGCTTTCCGCCGAGTCGCAAACGCACTCCATTATTGCCGCAGTGCTAGCTCCTTTAATTGGCTATCTGGCCGATGCTTATGGCTTGGGCTATGCCTTGGCTGGGGTAAGTGGCTTATTATTGATTCTACTTCCTTTTGTTTGGTTGGGGAGAGGAAAATAACGAGAGTTTACCAAGGCATACGTAAATCCATATATAGCCAGCTGTATACAACACAAAACGCAATTTCACAGTAGCGTATTCGTACAATAGTAGGGAAATGCATAGGCAAAGGAAAAATTGAAACCCGAACCTATAAAACGAAAAAAAGCTTCCAGGC
>JAGLCR010000064.1 GCA_023146135.1 Bacteroidales bacterium | reverse complement strand
TTCTCATACACCTGCCCTTCAAACTCTTTTTTCAAAGCACCTCCCATAATCAACATGGGGATATGTCGGTAGTCTTTTTCGTAAATCGAACGATGAGTATATGTTTGATGCGAATGGTCGGCCACAATAACAATCAAAGTATTCTTATACCAATCTTGCTTTTTGGCATTTTCAATAAAAACCCATAAAACACTATCGGTATAATACACCGAATTGTGAAATTGGTCTTCACTATCTCCCCAGTCAATCACGTCTTTCATGGGTTGATCGTATGGCGAATGAGAGCTTAGCGTAAAATAATTTACAAAAAATGGCTGCTCCAAATTATTAATCTTATCCAATACATAAGGAAACATTAATCCATCATGAACACCTAACTTTCCTCTAACTGTTTTCTTAGAAATATCTGAATCCTCAATAATTGTATTAAACTGATTATGCAATAAATAAGCTTTTATATTTCCATACCTCAGTTGGCCTCCGTAATAAAAAGCAGTACTATATCCTTGGTCATTAAATAAGCATGTGATGGTAGCTGTTTGCCGCATTTTCTCGGGCGATGTTGTGAGCGTAGTTATCGGCAAAGCAGGAAATCCTCCCAATATGGAAGCTAATCCTTGTTGCGACCGATTACCACTGGAGTACAAATGATTGAAAAAATACCCCTCCTTAATCAAACTATCAAATTGGGGTGTTAATCCTGCACGACCTCCGAGGGTATTTACTAAATCAGCACTCCAACTTTCCATAATTACAAACAACACATTTGGACGCTCTGTATTTATAATACTAATTGTTGTGTCTTTGGCAATCTCATGCACCTGTCCCACCTTATTACTAGCCAATTCCGTTTCATAGGTTTCAAACACATTATTATCGGCAATATTCATCGTATTCAATGCACTATACATCAAATTCCATGTGGAGTTAACGGCCAAATCATTCATTATATCCTTTTGAGAATAATAGGATTGACTTTGGCTAATGGGAATCTCTTTGACACCTCCACGCATACCTAAGAATATAAAAACTGGAACAATGAAAATAAATCCCAATTTAAGAAATATATTAGGAGCTGAACCTTGTGTTTTCTTAAAATAAAAACGATTAAACAACCAAATGCTAAAAGATATAATCACCAGCATAAAGAAAAATTCAAATATCGTTTTAGATGTTTGATTGGATTCCAAAACTTCGGCTGGACGACTCAAATACTCCAAAGCCTTATAATTTAGCTTCATCTTCCACTCGGGATAAATACCAATATTACCAACTACTATAAGTGAGTTGATGGCAATAAGAATAATTTGAAACACCTGGTGTATACGATCTAGAATAGGACGATTGTATAAGTTTTGCAAACTCAGTATAATCCATGAAAAAGTTGCATAATAACTAGCCATAGAAACATCGAGTGGTATCGCATACCAAAAAGCTTGAAGCACCTCGACAAAGCCAGCCTCACTATTTTTTATCATTACAAAGTCAACAATAATGAAATATAGACGCTCCAAAGCAAAGAATACCAACCAAAATATATAGATTCTAAGCAAGGAAAAATAAAAGGCAAGTTTATTAAGTGTCATCAACTATTTTTTTTTGATAAAAAGCAAAGATAAGATATTTGCTTGTGATACAACTTTGCAATAAACGAATTATATGTATCAGTTATTTTGCCCTCAAATCTCAAATAAATTCAGCAATTCTCATAAAATAAACAAGAAATACATCCGTTTTTTACACTAATTTTGCAGCAATGAAAAAGGGGAATGCAAAACGGCTTTTTTTAAGTTGGGGATTACTCATTTCCCTAATGATTCCAATGTTATTGGACGGCTTGCATTATATTATTTTTCATCATCATGACGAGGCCAGCCACGAAGGCATGCAATTTAACCATCATGAGACCAGTCACAACCTTTGCTCGTATCCATTTGTTACAGAAGAATTTACCAAAGAGCTAATTTCAATTACCCCTTTTGAAAGAATTATTGGTTCTTTCTATAATGCAGAAATCCATCTCATTGTACTTAAACCTTATTTTTCAAATCCATTACGTGGCCCACCTTCAAAAACTTGTTAAACCAGATATTTTTCAAGTTTTAAGCTTTCTGCTTTTCTAAGGCAGACAAAATCATTGTATTATATGCAAACAAAATTTATTTTAGCATTGATATTCATTGCGATATCAACGCAAGCTATATTCGGGCAAGCTATACTTAAAGGGCGCATCATTGATAAAAAAAATGGCGATCGACTTATTGGAGCTCAAGTATATATTCCTGAATTACAAAAAGGAAGTATTAGCGATAAAAATGGAAATTATATGATTAAAAATTTACCCACAGGTATTTTTAGTGTTCAGATTTCCTATGTTGGATATGCTTCACAAACCCAAAAATTAAAAATCACTGAAGGTAGTCAAAGCCTCAGCTTTGAGCTTTCACCAACTATTATCTCACTAAATCCTGATGTAAGTATTACAGCCATTGGATATAGTTCGCAGCATAATAATGCTATTAAAGTGGAAAATGTACAGCTCAAAACCTTGGAACAACAAGCAAGTATTGGAGTAATGAATAAGCTATCAATGGTTCCAGGAATCGACATTATATCCAAAGGGCCAGGTATTGCATCACCAGTTATTCGTGGTTTAAGTCAAACCAATGTATTGGTTCTGAACAATGGAGTACGGATGGAAAATTATCAATTTTCAGAGAATCATCCTTTTATGATAGGTGATGCTGGAATAAGCAAAATTGAAATCATCAAAGGCCCCGCCTCCTTACTCTATGGCTCCGATGCCATTGGTGGAGTAATAAACTTCATTAAGGAACGACCTGCTGCTGTGGATCATTTGCAAGCAGACATCAATTTGGGATACCTAAGCAATACACAAGGATATGAAACTAATATGGGTGTAAAATCAAGCAGCAGTCGTTTTTCGTGGGGTATTCGGGGCAATTACCAATTGCATAACGACTATTTACAAGCAGAAAATGGAGCAGTACCCAACTCTAGATTTAACAATCGTGGAGCCTCACTTTTTATGGGTAGCAAACAAAAGTATGGTAGCTTTTTTATCTACTACGACTATTTACAAAATGAACTAGGTGTGGCAAATCCAAGCATTAACAATTCGGGTGACTATAAATTATCACAACTATTTCAAAATATTGATTACCACTTAATTTCCAGTAGAAACAAACTTTTTTTGGGGAAATTTAAGCTTGAAATAAACGCCGCCTATCAGAATAATCGAAGGCGATTGCACGGGAAAGATATTTATATAGTGGACATGACTTTACAGGCTGTAAACTATGATATTAAAGCCCATATTAACAATACCGAAAAGAGCAATCTAATTATCGGAATTCAAGGAAACTATTCACAAAGCGTAAATGCAGAAGCTCCAAAAACAATCATTCCCAACTACTTCATAAATGATTTTTCCATATATGGCTTAAGTCAATATAGAATAGCTAAGGTGATAAATCTGCAAGCTGGCGCTCGTTTTGATTTCCGCAATATTCTAATACCACAATATACCGACCCTATTACCACCATAACTTCTAAAGTAAATCAAGATTATAACAATCTAAGTTTCACATTAGGTGGCACTTTCTCCATCAACAAATACCTATTGCTACGAGCAAATATGGCCTCCGCCTTTAGAACACCCAATGTGGCCGAGCTAAGCCAAGATGGAATGCATGGAAATAGATATGAAAGAGGCGACATCAATTTGCAAGTACAAAAAAGCATGGAAGGTGATTTAGGCATGCACTATCATCGCAATAATTGGGTGCTTGATATAAGCGCCTATTATAATCAACTCTATAACTACATTTATTTGCAATATGATACCGCAAGCATAGGTTTAGGCTACGATCGGTATTTATACACACAAACCAATGCACATATATATGGCTTAGAAGCTGGCGCTGAATATGCACCTTGGAAGCACATTAACTTAAAAGCGGTATATAATTACACCATCGGGCAACAGTCGGATGATACTTATCTTCCTTTCATTCCACAAAATAAATTTGGATTTGAAATCAAACTCCATAAAAGGAAAGTTGCTTTCATGCAAAATACATTTATCTCTTTAGGTAGTACTTACTCCTTTGCCCAAAATAACCCCTCACAATTTGAGACTTCCTCTACTGACTATTTTATACTAAACACAGGAATAGGATTTGAATTCGTTATGGGAAAAACACCTGTTAATATAGGAGTATATGGTCAAAACTTGACAAATACAGTTTATATCGACCATTTGTCCACATTAAAAGATTTGGGTTATTATAATATGGGGCGCAATATAGCCTTGAAAGTACGAATTCCTTTGGATTATAGAATTAGATAAGTCAAATGAAATAGTGATGTAAAATTATTATCGTTGTCCACCTTGCATATTCTGCATCATTTTCATGGCATTACGACCACCAGCACCGCTCATCATCTTCATCATTTTGCGAGTGTCATCAAACTGCTTTATCAAGCGATTTACATCTTGTATATTCGAGCCGCTACCTGTTGCTATTCTTTTGCGGCGACTTCCATTCAATAATTTAGGGTTCTCACGCTCTTCCTCTGTCATCGACTTAATAATAGCCTCTATTCCTTTGAAAGCATCATCATCAATGTCAACATCCTTCATCATTTTACCCATACCCGGAATCATGCCCATCAAATCCTTCACATTACCCATTTTCTTAATCTGCTGGATTTGCTTCAAGAAGTCGTTAAAATTAAATTGATTCTTAGCAATTTTCTTTTGCAGCTTTCTACTTTCCTCTACATCAAATTGCTCCTGAGCACGCTCCACCAACGAAACTACATCACCCATACCAAGTATACGATCAGCCATACGACTTGGGTAGAAAACATCAAGGGCTTCCATTTTTTCGCCCAAACCGATAAACTTAACTGGCTTGTCTACCACCGAGCGAATGGTAAGCGCAGCACCACCACGTGTATCACCATCTAGCTTTGTAAGAATAACGCCAGTATAGTCCAATACATCGTTAAATGCTTTGGCAGTATTCACTGCATCTTGACCCGTCATAGAATCCACAACAAACAAAGTCTCTTGAGGATTAATCTTCTTGTGCACTGCAGATATTTCCTTCATCATCACTTCATCCACAGCCAAACGACCTGCAGTATCCACAATCACAACATCATTACCCATTTCACGAGCTTGCTTCACCGCATTGGCAGCAATATTAACAGGGTTTTTATCTTCTATGTCAGCAAAAACATCCACTCCAACCTGCTCACCAAGAACTTGCAATTGAGTAATCGCTGCAGGACGATAAACGTCACCAGCAACCAATAGTGGTTTTTTTCCTTTTTTATTTTTTAAATAGTTTGCTAATTTTGCTGAGAAAGTTGTTTTACCTGAACCTTGTAAACCTGCTATCAAAATAATGGTAGGCTTAGCACTTAGATCCAATTCTGCTTCCTTCTCACCCATCAATAAGGCTAATTCATCATGCACAATTTTCACCATCAACTGACTAGGCTCAATGGCTGTCAGTACATTAGCACCAAGAGCTTTTTCCTTTACTGTTTTTGTAAATTCCTTAGCTACCTTATAACTAACATCGGCATCCAATAGTGCTTTGCGCACTTCTTTCAGCGTTTCGGCTACGTTAATTTCGGTAATACTTCCCTGCCCTTTTAATACTTTAAAGGCTCTATCCAGTTTATCACTTAAATTATCAAACATAATATTTATTCTTGCTTATTGTTCTTGGTTTTTAGAGTGTGCAAATTTAGATAAAAAATGAATAGGGCTTTGCTTATAATTCAATCGTAGATTTACACAATCGTTGGCTATTTCGTTATTTGATGCGCTAAAGTTATCTTTGCCTCATGGAAAGAGATTTACTAGGCCTATTTGTACCAAAGAATACATTAAACACATTTCCATTATCAAAGATTAGAAGAAGTATTTATTAGGCCTGAAATTTTACTATTTTTGCTGCTTAATCGTAAATAAAAAGTATAAATATGAAGTTTTTCTACCCATTAGTTTTCTTGTTATTTTATAGTCTTTCTCTTTTTAGCCAAAGCTATACCACAGCTGACATTAAAGATTTAAGCTATGCTGAAATTCAACTAAACATATCAGAAACGGTTTATAAACAAGCTAAAACAAAGGGTTTTATCAAGCTAACAAACTTATGCTTAGACACTGTTGAACGTCCTTACTTTGTTTATATTCCAGAAAGCTACGACCCAACAAAAGCTACTCCATTATTGGTTTATTTGCATGGAGGTGTTGGGAGGAAAGAAATAATTGATTCTGCTGGTTTTATTGAATACCTAAACGAAACTCCTTGGCTAAAAGAAGCGGAGAAGAATAATTTTATTTGTCTTTTTCCTTTAGGTCAATATTCAGCCATGTGGTGGAGTAAAATCGGTGCTGCCAATGTATTATCTCAGATAAGAGCCGTTAAATC
>JAGLCR010000063.1 GCA_023146135.1 Bacteroidales bacterium | reverse complement strand
AAGGTATCTATCCTAAAAAACTTTGGTAATATATAATCGGGTAGATGGTCAGTGAGTTTTAAAATTAAAGCTCACTGATACACCTCCCACACCACCGTGCATACGGTTCACGTACACGGCGGTTCCTTAATTACACTCGCACTTGCTTATAATAATCTGAAAAGAAAATATAACCAGCTTGTTCTAACCGCTTATTGGTTACACTTCTTGAAAGAATAGGACTCTTGGCTGTACGCCAATAGCTTTTACGTGTGTTAGCAAACTCCCAAGCCTTATATTTTACAATACCAAGCTTAATGAGATTACGCCCACGTGTCCTAACTCTCTTCCATTGCTTCCATATTACCATTCGCAATCTGCGACGATACCATTCATCAATTCGTATTAGTAGAGTTTTGATATGGGCAAATTTATAATAATTAATCCAACCTTTCACAAAATATGACAAAGCTGTTTTACGCCTTACATTACCCCACCCATTACTTCTACTTGTAAGCTCTCTTATTTTAGCTCGCAATTTAGAAATACTTTTAGGATGAATTCTAAATCTAATCACTCCTTTATACTTATAAAAAGAGTAACCCAAAAACTTAATTCGGTTGAAATAAACTACCGATGTCTTTGACCTATTCACTTTTAAGAAAAGACTATTTTCTATGAATTCAATAATACTTGACATGATCCGTTCACCTGCTCTTTTGCTCTTGCAGAAAATTACCAAATCATCTGCATAGCGCACAAAACGATGACCACGATTAGCCAACTCCTTATCTAACTCATTTAACATGATGTTACTCAGTAGCGGACTTAGTGGTCCGCCCTGTGGAACTCCTTGCTTGGTATCCTCAAATTTATGTTCCACTACAACACCTGCATTAAGGTATTTGTGAATCAATGAGATTACCCGACCGTCTTTAATAGTGCGAGACAATATCTCAATCAATTTACTATGGTTTACCGTATCAAAGAACTTTTCCATATCCATATCAATCGCATATTTATATCCATCGCATACAAACTGCTTACTACGGAATAAGGCTTTATGAGCACTTCGTTTAGGTCTAAAACCAAAGCTATTGTCTGAAAATTGCCGCTCATAAATAGGCAATAATTCCTGATGTATCGCTTGTTGTATAACCCTATCAACCACAGTTGGAATTCCCAATGGTCGTTTTGAATGTGCATCTTTTGGTATTTCTACCCTACGCACTGGATTGGGATTATACTTCCCATAACGAATAGATTTTATCAGGTCGGAACCATTTTGTCGTAGATAATCTCCTAAAGATTCGATTTTCAATCCATCAACTCCATGACTACCCTTATTCTTCCCAACTTTCAAATAAGCTTTATTGAGATTATAAGGATTTAAAATCCTACCTAATATTCCATCATCTTTGGGTGCTGTTACAGTATTGTTTTCAGTTATCCATATAGAAGTAAGCCCTTTTGCATATCCTCTGTGTTCCGCACTTTCTTTCTGCAAATAGGTGTCTTTCAATATTTTCTGCTTTCTTCCTCCCATATGGTAAGCATTCATTACATACTGTTAATTAAGGTTCTGTCCTTCCTCAAACAAATCGTATTCGAGTACTATGACTTCGGCTGACTTCTCGTAACAAACCTTTTCCGACCGTATATCATACGTAATGTTTCAATACGTTTACGAGACCTCCCGTGGTAAGGTAAATCACTTTCATTCCATGTACCCGCATTATTTACACTCCGGTGTCCGTGTAGTTTTAGGACTTTGCTTTGTTTGGCAAGCTCATCCCACCGATTGTGCCTAATAATGTTCGTGTTCCTCGGGTCGGAACTTTGCATCCGGCTTCCTTCAGATTATACCTCGCGGTAAGCACCCTTGCCTTCTGCTAATGGTTGGCAACTACAAACCCCCATAGTGGACTTTCACCACCTAGTTATTTACCATGCACGGCACACCAAAAAAAGGACAGCAAATAAAAAC
>JAGLCR010000062.1 GCA_023146135.1 Bacteroidales bacterium | reverse complement strand
CAGTAATGGTATACGATTCCCATTTGGTTTTATCTATATCACTACAAAACACTTCTGGCTTTCCGAAAGCGTCATCTTTAGCCGCAATATTTTTCCATAATTTCCATATTGCACCTTCGCTTCTGTCTAAAACAGGAGCTGTATCCATATCACCCAATGTAGAGTTCTCTGTCATTGAACCATTTGTAAAGAATACAAAATCGTTAGCTGTTGTTTTTATAACTTCTTCTTTTCCTTTTACAGTTAACTGAATTCCTGTAACAGTTTTCTTTCCATCCTTAATATCTATATCCAAATCTGTTACTGTTGTTCCGTACTGAAACTTAACACCTTTGGATTCTAATTTCTTTTTTAATGGAAGAATTAATGAATCGTATTGATTGTATTTTGTAAATAGCAAATCTCGCATGGTGCTCATGCCTGGCATTAAATGGATAAAACGTTGCATATATCGTTTCATCTCCACAACAGAGTGCCATGGTTCAAAGGCAAACATTGATCTCCAATATAACCACATATCAGTATCAAAATATGACTTATCGAAGTATTCCTCTACTGATTGATTTCCTAAATCGGCCTCTTTTGTAAGCAATAATTTTGTTAACTCTTTAGAGTTCTTCTCCGATAAACCCAAGTCGGTTTTACGATGTTTTTCTCCTTTATTATATATAGCCCTAACATTAGAATAATTAGGATCAGAATCATTTAATTCTTTAAATTCCTCTAAAACAGTTCTTCCTTCTTCCTCTATAGAAGGAACTTCACCAAACAAATCCCATAAACACTCATAGTGAGCTTCCATTTCTCTGCCTCCACGGGCAACAAAACCATTTTCTGGATTTCCGATACCGTCCATTGCACCGCCAGCAATATTATCTTGCTCGAAGATAACGATTTGCTCGCCTTTCATATGACCATCGCGCATTAAATATTCTGCGGCCGCTAATGAGGCAATTCCTGAGCCTATTAAAAATGCTCTTTTGTTTTCAACACCTTCTGGTTTACGAGGTGTGATTCTTTGATAGTTATTCATCTTATGAAATTTAGATTATTGTTTTTGTGTTTGTTCTTTTGTGTTTTTTATGATAAAAAATTAGGCTCTTTATAAGCTGGATTAGGGTATTTATAAAATCCTTCTCCACTTGCTGCACCTGTTTTACCTTTATCTATATAATCTTCCTTTATTTTATTTGCAATGTCAATCATTTCTTGATTATTCATTTTCTGTCCCTGCATTAGTCCCACATTATATATTGTTTCCATACCAATCATATCCATAACTCCAAAAGGACCAAATTTGGATCCAGTGCTAATCATCCATACTTTATCAATACTTTCAACATCAGAAACTCCATTAAAGAATAAGTGCTTACCTGCTGTAATTAAAGGTACTAATAGTGAATTTAAAACATATCCTGGCTGCTCTTTAAGAATAGGGATAGGTATCATTCCAATATCTTTAGCAAATTTAAGTACAATATCAAAATACTGCTTATCGGTTCCGGCATGCATCATTACTTCGCCAACATTTGCATCCCATACAGGGTTTGCAAAGTGTAATGCCAAGAATTTTTCTGGACGACCAGTTTCATGAGCATACATGCTTGGCAACATTGTAGATGAATTGGAAGTAAAGATGGTTTTTTTAGGTGCAAATTTTGCCAATTCATTATAAAATGACTTTTTAATTTCCAACTTTTCAGGAACAGACTCACTTACTAAATCAGCATTTTTAACTGCTTCTTCAAGATTTGTTGTATATGTTAATCGAGAAAAAGTATCATCAATTTGTTTCTGTGTTGCTCCTCTAGTGGCTTTAAATAGCTCAGCAAATTTCTTATGAAAATCTTTTCCTCCTTCTAATCCTTTATCAAAAACATCGTAAACACTTACATTGAATCCATGAAATGCGGTTTGCCATGCAATTTGTGATCCCAATACTCCTGCTCCTGCAATAGTTACATTTTTAATATTCATAATCTATTAATATTTAGGTTAATAATTATTCTGTAAAACTAAACTTATAATCATAGGTGATTGTTTAGTTTTTATTAAATAAAGTTAATTGTGTTAAATATTTATCAATTACTAAGCATTATGTTATTTATATTTTGCTTCAAAATACCAATATGTTATTACATATTAATAAGCAAATACTATTATCTTTGTTCTTTATAATAAAACACTTAATTTTGATAATAATGATAAAAGGATTAGTTATAAGTATTGCTCTATTATTGAGCTCCATGGTATATTCACAAAATGAAAATATTGTGAACCATATTTTAAATGTAAAAGTCAATATTGCTTCTTCGGAGATTACTGTTATTGATTCGATAAGGGTAAATGGTGAGTTTGGTAATACGTTTAAATTAAACTCGGCTTTAATTCCATTCTCAAACTCAAAAAATATTAGCCTCAAAAAGGTGGATAGTAAAGCCACAGCCAATAATGTTGGTATGGATAGAGACGACGATGCTAGTATTGAAACAACACTTTGGGAGATTGTTGGTGATGCCAAGGATTTTGTGATTTCTTATAAAGGAAAAATAGTGCCTAAAACTGATAATTCTAGTGATAATTACCAAAGAGGTTTTACTCAAATTTCGGGTATAATTTCCGATAAAGGCACATACCTTGGCGGTTCTACTTTTTGGATTCCTACTTTTGATGGTGCTACAATTACTTATAAACTAACCACTGAGCTGCCTAAGGATTGGAGCAATGTATCGCAAGGCAAAAGAATTGCTGTTAGCACCACACAAACTACACATACTGATACTTGGCTTTGTGATAAACCACAAGAAGAGGCGTATTTGATTGCTGCAAAATTCACTGAGTATTCATACCAAATGGGTAATGGTGTAATGGCTATGGCTTTCTTAAGAACTCCTGATGAGGGAATTGCCAATAAATACCTAGAGGTTACGGAACAGTATATGAATATGTATGTGGAGATGCTTGGCGATTATCCTTATTCTAAATTTGCTTTGGTAGAAAATTTCTGGGAAACAGGATATGGTATGCCTTCTTTTACCCTTTTAGGAGAGAAAGTAATACGTTTTCCTTTTATCCTTCATTCTTCATATCCTCATGAGTTGCTTCACAATTGGTGGGGAAATAGTGTTTATGTAGATTTTGAGTCTGGAAATTGGTGCGAGGGAATTACTGCATATATGGCCGATCACCTTATTAAGGAACAAAGAGGCCTGGGGCAAAATTATCGCCGCTCTACCTTGCAGAAATTTAGCAATTATGTAAATAAAGATAACGATTTTCCGCTTACAAAATTTATTGGCCGTAGTGATGGCCCCACGGAGGCTATTGGTTATGGTAAGGCTCTTATGATGTGGCAGATGCTTCGTCGTAAAGTTGGTGATGAGGTTTTTGTGAAAGGAATGAAGCTGTTTTATGATAATAATAAATATAAAGTGGCTTCGTATAACGATATGCGCTTGGCAATGGAAGAGGCTTCGGGAATGAAGTTGGAATCATTTTTTACACAATGGACTACAAGAACTGGAGCTCCGCAAATAGCAATTAGCGATTATAAACTTGATAGCTATGGTGGTAAATATCGCCTACAGTTGTCAATGGAGCAACAGCAGGAGGTTGATGTTTTTGATTTGGATATTCCTATTTATGTGGTTACCGAAAATGGAAATGAAGAGTTTGTAATAAATATGAATAGCAGAAAACAGCAGTTTCAGCTAAATCTGTCGGCAAAACCTCAAAAACTATTTGTAGATCCATATTATGATGTTTTTAGAATATTAACACAAGATGAAGTTCCTCCAACATTATCGAAAATATGGGGAAATAAGGAGAATATAATCATACTTCCTAAAAAGGCTAAAAAAGCTCAGCAAGAAATTTATAAGCAGTTAGCAGAAAAGTGGCAAGCTGCCGATAATGATAATTTTATTGTAAAATATGATAACGAAATTAAAGAATTGCCAAAGGATAAAAGTATTTGGATTTTGGGATTTGAAAATAAATTTATCTCTGCAATGGATTTTGAGATGGAAAATTATAATTCAAAATTACAAGGTGATTCTGTAATTTTTGAAGGAAAAAAGATTTCCAAAGCAGGTAATAGCTTTGTTTTTACAAGTTTTGATAAAGATATAGCTGGAAAGCAAAATATATTTATTGCTACCAATAATGTTGATGCTATTGCAGGCTTGGTAAGGAAATTACCTCATTACGGAAAGTATAGCTATTTAGCCTTTAGTGGTAGTGAGCCCACAAATATAAGCAAAGGACAGTGGCCGATTTTCAATTCTCCATTAATTAAGAGTTTGGATGAAAATGCTGAAAAGGTAATATTCAAAGAAAAAAGAAGTGCTTTGGCTAGCTTAAAGCCAGTTTTTTCGGAAAGCAGAATGATGAAGGATATTAAATTCATGGCGTCAGAAGAAATGAAAGGGCGGGGAATAGGTACTCCTGAAATTGATGAGGTTGCAACTTTTATTGCTGATGAATTTGCCAAGGCAGGTTTGAAAACATATGG
>JAGLCR010000061.1 GCA_023146135.1 Bacteroidales bacterium | reverse complement strand
TTGCTGGTGTATGGAAAGCCCCTGTAGTTTTTGTTGTTCAGAACAACCAATACGGAATTTCCACCCCTTTCAAAATGCAAACTGCATCGGATGGTATTGCTATTAAGTCGGAGGCTTATGGCATAAAAGGCATTCAAGTTGATGGCAACGATTATTTTGCGATGCTAACAGCCACCAAAGCCGCTCATGAAGCAGCACTTAATGGTGAAGGCCCCATTTTGATAGAAGCTGTAACATACCGTAAAGGCGCTCATACCACTTCTGATGACCCAACAAAATATCGGACTAAAGAAGAAGAAGATTCATGGTTGAAAACAGACCCAATTGATCGATTGAGAAAACATTTAATGAGCAAAAAATTATGGTCAATGGATGTGGAGGAGAAATTAATTAAGGAGTATAAAAAGGAAGTTGACCGCCAATTTGAAGAAGCAGAAAACTACCCTGCCTACCCAATTAATGAGGTGTTTGACAACCTTTATGAGGATAAACCTCAGGATCTTGTTGACCAACAAAGGGAATATGAAAAATTCCTTAAATGGAAAGCACAGCTCAAATAATTTGAACAAGAAATTACAGATATTATGAAGATAATGAATATAGTCAATGCCATCAATGATGCATTGGACATAAAATTAGCAGACGATAAAGACGTTGTAGTTTTTGGTGAAGACGTTGGTGTTGAAGGTGGCGTATTTCGTGTAACCGAAGGTTTGCAAAAAAAGCATGGTGTAAAGCGCGTTTTTGATACGCCTTTGGCTGAATCTGGAATTGTTGGCACAGCCGTAGGAATGGCCATTGCTGGCATGCGTCCTGTTGTCGAAATGCAGTTTTCAGGTTTTACCTATCCTGCTTTCAACCAAATTGTTTCACATGCTGCTCGTATGCGAAATCGTACTCGTGGAAATTTAACTACTCCCATGGTAATTCGCATGCCTTACGGTGGTGGAATTAATGCTTTGGAACACCATAGCGAAAGTATGGAAGCTCTTTATGCTCACGTACCTGGCCTTAAAGTGGTAATTCCATCTACACCTCACGATGCCAAAGGAATGTTGATTTCTGCAATTGAAAGTAATGATACCATAATATATATGGAACCCAAACGCCTTTATCGTGCCATCAAGCAGGAAGTAGCAGAAGGTAAATTTCATATTCCTTTGGATAAAGCAAATGTATTGCAACGGGGAACTGATGTAACTATTATCGCTTATGGCGCTATGGTACGTGAAGTACAAAAGGCCATCGTTTTGGCAAAACAAGCTGGAATATCAGTAGAGCTAATCGACCTCCGCTCCATCTACCCGATTGATCGTGATACAATTGCAAAGTCTGTTCAAAAAACAGGTCGCGTAATAACCGTTACCGAAGGACCAAAAAGTTTTGGTGTGGCATCAGAGATTTCTCAAATTGTAACCGAAGATTCATTCTTGCATTTAGAGGCTCCACCAAAACGAGTTTCTGGTTTCGACACTATTGTGCCTTTACCTCAGGGAGAGCATCATTATATGCAGGATGCATACAAAATCTTCTACGAAATAGAAAAAACGGTGCGCTACTAAGCGTATGTCAGTGATGCGTCAATCTCTTCGTTGGATTCATTCCATAATTGTTTGAATCAAAGCCCTGAAAGGGCGAATCATTCTAGCTTCGGGCATCGCCCGAAGCAAAAAATATTGTAAAAAGAATAAAGAATAAACACATATTAAGTTATGAGATATATATTTAAATTTCCCGACATAGGCGAAGGGCTCGAAGAAGGTACTATCGTGGAATGGCATGTTGAAAAAGGCCAGAAAATTGAGTCGGGTGATAATTTGGTAACCATGGAAACCGATAAGGTGGTTACGGGAATTCCTTCACCAAAAAGTGGAACATTAGTTAAGCTTTATGGTAAAGTAGGTGAGATTATTAATGTGGGCGATGCCCTTGTTGAAATTGAGATTGAAGGAACGGAAACCACCGAAGACCCAACCGATACCAAATCGCATGTGGAAGCTGTGAAAGAGGAAGGTGCTGGCGTTGTTGGAACCTTGGAAATTGCTGGTAGCGGCGCTGTGCTCTCTGCTAGTACCGAAGGTGTAGACGAAACTCCTGAGGAAGCTCCAAAGAAACGTAAAACATTAGCAACACCGGTTGCTCGTGCTATGGCTAAGGATTTAAGCGTTGATATTAATAAAGTAGAAGGAACAGGTCCTGCTGGTCGTATCATGAAAGAGGATATTCAAAATTATCTTCAATCAGCTAAAACATCGGCTCCTGCGGCTTCATCGACTGGACAAGTATTTACTCCTGAGGAGAATCTTGTGGAAGTTGAACCAATGACTCAAATTCGCAAAACCATTGCCAAGAATATGATTCAGAGCAAGCATAATGCAGCTCATATGACTTTATTCGAGGAGGTAGAGATTAGTGAATTAGATCGTATCCGTAAGAAGTTCAAAGCAAAGCTTGCTGATGATGGGGTAAAACTTACCTATTTGGCATTTGTAATTAAAGCAACGGCTATGGCCTTACGCAAATTCAAATCCTTGAATGCCCAAATGGATATGGATGCCGGAACCATGATTTATAAAAAATACTATAATATTGGAATTGCAGTGGACACAGACAAAGGACTTATGGTTCCTGTGGTACGTAATGCCGACCGATTGAGTATTGCTGAAATCGCAGCCAAAATTACCGAGTTCTCAGAGAAAGCACGTGATGGACAAATCACTATGGAAGATATGCAGGATGGTACTTTTACCATTACTAGTTATGGTTCTATTGGTGGCTTATTTGCTGTTCCTGTGATTAACTACCCACAAGCTGGAATATTAGGAGTGGGAAGAATCGCTAAGCAGCCCATCGTAAAAAATGATGAGTTGGCCATTGGTTTGATTATGCCACTTTCGTTGAGTGTTGATCATCGTATTGCCGATGGTGGAGAAACAGCCCGATTTGTTAATCAGGTAATGGCTTATCTAGAAGAACCAACAGCCTTGCTCTTTTAATAGCTTGCAAGAAGGCATCAATATCTTCGTTATTCTTGTCTTGAAATAAAGTCACTTACTAAAGTAAGCTCCTGTATTTCAAGCCTACGAAAGCCTCGATCTTAACACCTTCTTATCAAGCTTTAAAAAGTGATATTGAAATAATAAGGGCCAATCCACCTTTTATTTCCCCTTGGAGAAGGGGTACAAAGGACGATTGATAGAAATAAACATATTAAAACATTAAAACTATGTACGATATAGTAATTATAGGTTCAGGACCCGCAGGCTATGTAGCCGCAATCCGTGCCGGACAATTAGGATTAAAGACTGCCATTATTGAGAAAAATGTAATCGGTGGAATGTGCCTTAACTGGGGATGTATTCCTTCAAAAGCCATTATGGAATCCGCTAAGCTTTTTAAACGTATTGGTAAAGATGCCGGCCGTTTTGGTATTGGTGGAATCGATAAAAAAGCCTTGACTTTTGATTGGTCGAAAGCTATTAAGCGTTCCGATGGAATTGTTAAAAAATTGACCACAGGTGTGGAATTTCTTTTGAAAAAGAATGGTGTAGAAATTATTATTGGTGAGGCGCACATTAATTCAGCTTCTTCTATTTCGGTGAACAACCGCAATTTGGAAGCCAAAAATATTATGATTGCCACCGGAACTAAATCACCTGCAATTGAGTCAACGGTTGAGGGTTTGATAATTGAGCCAAAAGAGCTTTTCAAGGCTCGTGAAATTCCTGAGAATATTGTAGTCACAGGAAAAACTCCCGTAGCTATTGAGCTGGCTCAGGCTTTCAACCTTATTGGTAAAAAAGTAACCATACTATGTCCTGGCGATCGTATCATGCCATTGGCAGATCAATATGTGGCTGATTACATCTTGAATAAAATCAAGAAAGATCGTATTAAAATTTCATTTGAAACTGAATTGACTTCAACCGAAGGTATTTATGCTGACGGTATTTTGAGCTTAGGCGAAGATGAGATAAAATGCGATATGATTGTGAATGCTGCCACTCGTAAAGCCATTCTTCCAGAAATAGATATAGATATGAAATTAACTGAGGAGGGTTATATTTCGGTGGATGAAGATTGTCAGACCAGTATACCAAATATATATGCAGTAGGTGATGTAAACGGATTGAGCTATTATGCTCATGTGGGCTCGGCAGAAGGATTGCATGTAGTAAATCATATCAAAGGAATAAAACAAAAATTGGATATTAAGAAATACCCAATCAATATGTACACCGTGCCTGAGGCTGCACAAATTGGCCTTACTGAAGCTGATATTAAAGAGCAGGGATACGATTATAAAATCAGTGAGTTTCCTATGTCGGCAAATGGGAAAGCCATGACGGAAGGAAATTTGGATGGATTTGTTCGAATTTTGTCAGAAACAAAATACGGCGAAGTATTGGGCGTTCAGATTGTAGCACCCAATGCTACCGACCTGATTGCCGAGGCATCAGCCTATTTGGAAATGGAAGCTACAATTTATGATGTGGCTCAAACAGTTCATGCACATCCTACCATTTCTGAGGTGTTTATGGAGGCGGGGTTTGAGGCGGTGGATCAGGCCATTCACAAATAAAAATGCTTGTCATAAAGCACCAATATCTTCATTGGTCTCCATCCAAAATTCAGTCGTTTACTATTGTAAACTCCCAAATTTTAGATGTTCGCCCGTCTCAATCTTGGCACTTTCTGACTAAGCATTAAAGTGAATCTTTTGCTCAGCTTCTTCGTTGTCGGCAAATTTAAAAATCTTACATTTTATTACAAACTAAAATACCCAAAGCCTCCAAGAGATTAAAACTCTTGGAGGCTTTGTTGTTTAAAAACTTATACTAAATTATTTCGCTAGAAACTAAATCCTGTTTTATTGCTTTATAACTTTTGAATATGTTTTAAGAGTACGTATCAAATAAACACCATTTGGTAAAGCCGACAGATCCAATTCAAATTGATTCTCCTTTTTTCGCTTAATTCGAATATTTGAAGTTACATTCTGCCCCATTGAATTATAAACCGCTATCTCATCTAAAAGCACATTTTCAACATTCATATAAATAAATCCTGTTGCTGGATTCGGATAAATAGAAACTAAACTATTCTTATCTAATTCTCTGTTAACAGTTACTGTATTAGAATAGGAAAATTTTCCATCAAAGTCAGTTTGCTTTAATCGGTAATAACTAATTCCATTTAAAGGTTTATAATCCACTGTTTGGTAATTAAGTAACTGATTTGAATTACCATTACCTTGAATAATTGAAATAGGTTCCCACTCCAAACCTTTTTGTGAACGTTCCACAGAAAAGAAATCATTATTTGTTTCAGTAGCCGTTTGCCAATCTAGTTGCACATTTTGGTTTTCAACTAGCTTAGCATCAAATGAAAGTAGCTCAATAGGAAGTGGCGTATTATCAGCATCAATAGAGCCCAAAGTAATAAAAGTTGTATAAGCAGGACTCGTCGCAACTCCCGACATATCGATTGAAATTGTAATAAGACCAGAAGCATTTACATAACTTGCAGTAGCTGACGGGTTTAATATAGCTGCATTACTAAAATCCCCGTCTGTATCATATAATAACCTTAAATCAGAGGTCACAATATTTGAGATATCAGCGCAACTACTTAGCTGCATTTCAATATTGATTATTTGATTAAAATTGGAAAAAGTAATTTGCCATTCTCGCTCAATACGAGACTCTATGCCCGAAGGAGCCTCTGCATTACTTGCAGTAGTTGCACACATTTTACCTCCATCACCACCCATCACAACGTATGACGTATCACTTTCAAAAGTTTCAGCATTAGCTGAATTTGAACTTGATAAACTCCCAATATATAATCGAGTAGTATCGTCAGAAGAATGCGATTGTTTTTGACTTAGGTCAGTAGTGATATCACTTCCAATACCAATAATATTGTTCCAATAAGTTGATGAAGCAGTATATATTGTGGAGCCATCAGTTGCTAAATAATTAGGGTTTCCTGTTCGATTCAATGTTATCCCATATTTTATTGCCAAATATGAATTCATTTGGGCTCTATTGGTAGATGATAGATTATTATCAAATATTATGACTTCCGAAATATACCCTTTATGATTATAGCTCGTAGCAGGTCCTCCTCCTAAATATGTATTTCCATTATCATCCACTTGACCGGTATACGAATCTGTTCCTTGAGAGGCTGAATTAATAAAAAACTCCACATTACTACCATCATATTCTCCTTCAAGCACCGAAATTGGCTCATCAATCCATGTAGTCGAAACCCTATTTGCTGAATAGTCATTTACCCAACAACCAAACGTTTGATTATTCGTTGATAGCGCACATAATCCATACCCACCACTTGACCAACTAGAGCTTGTCTGACCAAAAACCATAGCATGCCAATCGTCACCCCCTGTTTCATTACTACCTACGGCAAATAAGGATAAGGAGGTATTTGTAGAAGGAATTAAATCTGACATGCCCATATTTTCATTAGTACCATCAAAATAAACTGATGGATTATAATTTCTTACAACATTTGAAATGGAAGGCTGGTTTGCTGATGTACCTTGAATTGCATTACTTCCATTTCCACTGTGGTCATTCCATTGCGATACATTTGATGAAGAGCTTACTATACCTCTATTCGCTTTAACCCAAAACACATTATTGCTTGTTACACCACCCGGGCCTTGTGTTGGACCAATATATGTAGTTGTCAAACTTAAGTCATCTAAATAACCATCATTATCAGTTCCATCATAACGGGTACTAATCAGTCGGATACGTATAGCTCTAGTACCTACCGGAGCAGTACGTGTATCGGTGTATTGTGTCCATGTAGTCGTTCCTTGCTCCCCTGTATTATAACTTTCTAAAACGGCATTCGAGGCGTCTCGAAACTCCACAATAATCCGTGCTTTATCACTCCCGTTCCAATCAGCAATCCATCCTGAGAAAATAAACCTTTGATAAGATGCATCTATATAGTCGGCGTAACCACTTACGTCAATATCCTGATATATTTCAAAAGGACCTGCTCCTGCTCCGGCAAAAAAATGATAGGACCCTTCGTACGCTGTTATTTCTGAACCAGACCCCCATGAGCCTGAAACACTCTTCCAACCATTGGATGTCGGAGCCAATTCCGCTCCTGGGTTTACTATTAAGTTTTGAGCAGGCAAAACTGAATAAAAAAATATAAATACAAATTGTAAAACTAAAACCTTTGAAAACATCACTTTAACTATTTAATTAATATATTGGCAAATAAAATAATACCAAACATTTCTGTTTCTACGAAAAAAAGAATAAAATGTTACACCTAATTGAATCATGCAATAGGCTGTATATCTGGTATTTATTTAGCGCTGTTCGTGATATTTTAAATCTTAACAACTTTCAAGACTTTAATATCTTTGAAAGATTAATCTATCTACCAATTTTCCAAAAGGTTTGAACTTTCGAAAAGTTTAGAAGTTCTGTTCTTTTTTATTTTGTAAATCTTACCTTTGCGGCATGGAAAATCTAAAAACAGTCTTCTATAATCTGCCCGACCAGAAGGTGTTGGAAGCAGAAAAAGAACTGGACTTTATGGTTTGGCAACCCGATCAACGGTATTTAGTTTTAGGACGTTCCAATGAAGCCATAAAATCCCTGATTGCAGAGTCTGTGGATAACGATAACATTAAGGTATTAAAACGCCCCTCTGGTGGTGAGGCAGTTTTACTTAGCCCTAATATGTTAGTAATTGCATTAAAGGTTCCGCTAACAATGGTTAAAAAAGCCCACGATGTTTTTGTGATTGCTAACAATATTATCAAGGAAGCACTTGCAAAAGAAGGCATACAAAATATTACTTCTAGAGGAATCTCCGATATATGTATTGGCGAACAAAAGATATTGGGCTCAGCTATATTTAAGAAACCCGATTCGGTATTTTATCATGCGGTACTTAATGTATCAGAAGATGTGAATCTGATAGACCATTACCTTCAATATCCTAAAAGAGAACCTGATTATCGTAAAGGAAGAAATCATTTGGCTTTTGTTAGTTCCTTACATAAAGAATCATACCTTATCGATATAAACAAATTCAAAAGTCGAATTCAATCAGAATTTGTTGACTCATTCATTCATTCACATAAAATTCTTTAACAATTCCATATTAAGTCAATATTAATATAGCACAATTTACTATCTTTGTCGCTAAGGAATGAATACAGGTATAACTCTTCACCATACAGCTAACTATGAGTATAATAGGAATTCGTCACGAGGATAAATACAAAATGGAACGCCGTGTTGCGCTAACCCCCAGTCATGTAAAACTATTAATTCAAGATTTTGGGGTGCGTGTACTGGTCGAGAGTTCGCCCAAAAGAGTTTTTACTGACGATGAGTTTGCAGAAGTAGGAGCCGAGATTGTAACCGATTTGAGTGAAGCTCAGGTTATATTTGGAGTAAAGGAAATGCCCATCGATTTTTTCGAAGAAGAAAAAACATATATTTTCTTCTCTCATACTATTAAGGGGCAAGAGTATAATATGCCTTTGCTTGAACGTATGATTGAAAAACGAATCAATCTTATTGAATATGAAAAGATTGCCAATAATAATGACCAACGGCTTATTTTCTTTGGTCGGTTTGCAGGTTTGGCTGGTATGATTAACTCACTATGGTCGTTAGGACAACGGTGGTTAGAGATGGGCTATGAAACTCCTTTTGCAAAGCTTCAACAATCGCATAAATATGATTCTTTGGAAGATGCTATACACGCAATATCAATGGCTGGCAGCGAAATATTAGAGGAAGGATTTCATGAAGATTTATTACCTATTACAGTAGGAATAACGGGTTATGGAAATGTGTCAAAAGGAACACAAGAAATATTGTCGCTATTGCCTATTGAAGAAATAAGTCCGAACGAATTATTGGAGCTAAAAGAAAGTGGGAATTATAATAATACCACTATTTACTCAACCATTTTTAAAGAAAAGCATATTTCAAGAACTAAGGATACCCTTGGCTCATTTGAGCTTCAGGACTATTATAACCATCCTGAGAAATATGAAAATAATATGGAGCAGTATATTCCAGAGCTTACCGTACTGATGAATTGTATGTATTGGGACCCAAGCTATCCAAGAATAATTACCAAAGATTTCCTTGCCAATTTAAACGAAAGTGGGGACATCAAACTAGCAGTAATTGGAGATGTTACATGCGATCCTGATGGAAGTATTGAAGCTACGCATATAGGCACTTTTATCGAAGATCCTGTATATGTGTATAATCCTATAACTCGTGAACCTACAATGGGGTTCAAAGGTGATGGCATCTTAATAATGGCTGTTGATATTCTACCAAGCGAGTTGCCTCGGGAGGCTTCACAAGCATTTGGAGATACACTTCTGCATTTTGCACCAGAAATTGCCTCCGCTAATTATCATGTAAACTTTGATAACTTAAAGCTCCCTGCACCCATTAAAAAGGCCCTTATCCTTCATCATGGAAAATTTACTCCACCCTTCGAATATATGCATGAATATATGCAAGATTAGTTCACTTATTATTCAATAGTAATCCCCTTCCACTAAGTATTGAATAATGAGGCTTTTTAAATAATTATTTAACCCTTTCAGTATTACTCTATAGTTTTTAACAATACCATGGGTAAATTGTTAAAAAAAAACGTTTTTTTTGCTGTGTCAATGTAAATACTTTCTAATTTAGTTGCCATAAAGAGAATTATAAATCATATTAAGTTTTAGCAAAATAACTAATTCTATAATGAAGAAAATCACAATATTAGGAGCAGGTTTGTCAGCCACTAGCCTTATTAATTACTTGCTCGAACGAGCAGAGAAATACGATTGGGTTATCAAACTAGGCGATTACGACCTTGATTTGGCAAAATCAAAAGTTAATGGAAATCCCCGAGGGGAAGCCTTTCAGTTTGATGTCACCAATGAAAAATTGGTTTCAGAAATTGTTTCGCAAAGCGACATTGTCGTTTCGATGATGCCTGCAAGTTTTCATCATATTATTGCTAAAGAGTGTGTGCAGCATAAAAAGAATATGCTCACTGCATCTTATGTATCTGATGCGATGAAAGAACTAAACGACAAAGCCATTGAAGCGGGTGTTGGTTTGTTTAATGAGCTAGGTGTGGACCCAGGAATTGATCATATGTCGGCCATGCGTATTATCGACAACCTAAGAGATAATGGCAATAAGCTTAAAGCATTCTTCTCATTTACAGGAGGATTAGTAGCGCCTGAATACGACAATAATCCGTGGAATTATAAATTTACATGGAATCCTCGTAATGTGGTATTAGCCGGACAAGGTATTTCAATGTTTATCCGTAATGGGAAGTATAAGTATATTCCTTATCAACAATTATTTCGTCGTATAATGACAACTTCTGTTGAGGGCTATGGTGATTTCGAGGTTTATCCAAATCGCGACTCATTATCATACCGCGAGATTTACGGATTGCAAGATATTCCAACTATTTTCCGTGGCACCATGCGCCGACCTGGATATACCAAAGCATGGAATGTATTTGTGCAACTAGGAGCTACGGATGATACTTATACCATCGAAGATTCGGAGAATATGACCTACCGCGACTTTATCAATACATTTTTACCCTACGAAAATCATACACCTGTTGAAGTTAAAATTCAACATTTGCTACCCGAATTGATTGATGAAGAAGTAATGACCAAATTAGTTTGGTTGGATCTATTTTCACATAAAAAGGTAGAATTAAAAAATGCAACTCCAGCCCAGATTCTTCAAAAGATATTGGAAGAAAAATGGCAGTTAGACGAAGGCGATAAAGATATGATTGTGATGCAACATCGTTTTGAATATACCGATTCTAATGACGCAAAAAAAGCCATCACTTCCTCTATGGTAATGAAAGGGGAATCCTTATCAAATACTGCAATGGCAATCACTGTGGGTTTACCTTTGGCAATTGCCACTAAAATGGTAGCCAATGGCGAAACCAAATTAACAGGAGTTCATACTCCTGTAATTCCTGAGCTTTACAATCCAATATTGGATGAATTAGCTACGTTGGGAATTGAGTTTACCGAGAAGGAAGAGTCAATATAATTACCGACTATTATATAAAATAATTAAACCTGCTTTTAGCAGGTTTTTTTTTGTTTGTAGTTTAATAACTCTTAACAATACTATAGGTGGTGTTATTTACAAAATTGAATATCTTCGCCCTCGAAAATATAGAATAATACTATGGGATTTGGAAAATGGATAGGCGGAGGATTAGGATGGGCATTTGGAGGTCCACTGGGAGCACTTATTGGCTATGGCTTAGGCTCAATACTTGATGGTGCAGCAGCTGGCGGTCTTAAGCAATTGCCCTCTGGACAAACAAGTGGCGGTGACTTTGCTGTTAGCCTTTTGGTACTAACCGCAGCTGTGATGAAAGCCGATGGAAAAGTACTAAAATCAGAGCTAGATTATGTTAAGCGGTTTTTAGTTAATCAATTTGGTGCTGCAAATGCGAACGAACAGTTACAAGTATTACGTGATATCTTAAAACAAGATATTCCTGTACGCGATGTTTGCTTTCAAATTCGCAATGCCATGGATTATTCGGCAAAGCTCCAATTAATGCATTATTTATGGGGAATCGCTCAGTCTGACGGCCATATCGACACTACTGAGAAAAACCTTTTAGAGCAAATTGCTGTTAATTTGGGTATTGCTCCTGCTGATGCAGATTCTATAAAGGCCATGTTTGTACATAGTACTGATGAAGCTTACAAAATTTTGGAAACCACACAAGATGCTTCTAATGGTGAAGTAAAAAAGGCATTCCGCAAAATGGCGGTTAAATATCATCCTGATAAAGTGAGTCACCTTGGTGAGGACTATAAAAAGGCAGCTGAAGAAAAGATTAAAAAAGTGAATGATGCCTATGAGAAAATCAAAAAAGAGCGAGGATTTAAGTAAACAGAATTCTTCTGTAAAAAGCCAATGAGATATGCAAATACTCATTGGCTTTTTTTATTTTAAACCATTTCGTAAAAACTCTGTTAAAGAATAATCTTGTTAAAAAATTAAACTTGATGTTTTTTTTTCTAAATTTACGCCACACAAAATTCATTATTCACCTAAACTAAAAAACATGAAGAGATCATTACTATTAATTGCTTTACTATTTGTATTTGGTATGGCACAAAGCCAGTATTATTATAATGCGCCACCAGTAACACCTGCGGGAAATCCAGGAAATATCAATTGGGATAATGAAGATCCTTACAAAAACCAAGCAGGATGGTCAAGCATACAACCAGCAAGTCATCCAGCCTGGTCGAGTTCACAGTCTATTCCTTTTACTTTCACTTTTAATGGTAGCACTGTAACATCATTTAAAGCCTCTACAACAGGCTTAGTTACTTTTACAGCCAATCCTTCTACACCTGCTGCAAATCATAATACGATTCCAAATGCCAGTGTACCCAACAACACTATCTGCGTTTGGGGATTGGGTTACTCAGGTAGTAGTTCCAATGACGAAATAATAAAGAAAGTATTTGGCACCGCGCCAAATCGTCAATTATGGATTAGTTGGTCATCCTATAATAATCAATCATTGGGCTCAAAATGTTGGACTTATTGGAGTGTAGTATTGGAAGAAACTTCCAACCGTGTTTATATTGTCGATCAACGAAATAGCACTAAATCGAGTTGTTCATTCGGGCTTACATTAGGCTTGCAATATTCTAGCACATCAGCTACTATGGTTAATGGATCACCAAACATACACCCAAAGGCAGGAACCTCAAAAACACCTTATGATAATAAGTATTATGAGTTTATTCCTGGCACTCGCCCACAGTATGATATCGCTGTTGATTATATTCAGACCAATAAATATCAAACATCGAATACTCAGGTTGAGATTCGCGGAATAATCAAAACTTACGGTTCAGTTACGGTAACATCTTACGATATAAATTATAGCATCGACAATGGCCCTACTCAAATTGAGCATATAACAGGTGCAAATTTACCAGTATATTCGGATGAGTGGTACTTCCACGATTCAATATGGTTTCCAACAGTTGGCACCTATAACTTGAAGGTTTGGGCTAGTAATATTAATGGGCAAACCGACCAAAATATATATAATGATACGATGTATAAAACTATTGAGGTAATGGGCGTATTTGTTCCTAGAATCGGTGTACATGAAACATTTACAAGTGCTAATTCTAATGATTGCAAAGGCGTTCATGATTCATTAGCATCTGTTTTTGCGCTTCACCCGGGATCATATACTTACATAAATTACACTATGCCAACGGATATTTATACTACTACCGATGGCCAGGCTCGTGCTATAATGTATAGTGTAGATACAGTACCTGATATGTTTTTGAACGGAACGGTTAATATTGATCCTCACTACTACACTGAGAATTTGTATAACGATAATCTGTCGCCAGCTTATTTAAATATTACACCAACTGTTACCATGAGTGGAAATACAATCACTGTGAATGCTGCAATATTACCATTTCCTGCATGGGTAAACCCAAGCAATCCAATGAAAATTCATATTGCTGTGGTGGAGAAAACTACAACAGGTAATGTGGGGACAAATGGAGAGACAAAATTTTATAATGTACTACGGAAAATGCTTCCTAATGCCAATGGAACACCTCAAGCAAGCTTCACTCCTGGTTTATATGTAAATATCTCTAAATCATATACCTTTGCAGCAAACGAAGTGGAAAACATTTCCAATTTACAAGCTATTGTTTTTGTACAAAACAATGTAACAAATGAGATCTATCAAAGTGCTTTTATCTCGGTTCCGAATGCCATAAATCAAGGTGAGCAGAATCATGATGGAATCACAAACCTATATCCGAATCCTGCAAATGACTATAGTCAATTGGAGTATTATACTGAGAATGCTGTTGAAGTAGGCTTATCCGTATACGATGCTAATGGTAGATTAGTGATGGAAAAAGCTAATATAAAAGTAGGTGCTGGGAAACACCAAACAGCAATTGATACTAGGAACTATGCTCAAGGGATTTATTTTGTTAAACTTAATATTAATAATAAGCTCTATTACAGCAAACTTATTGTTGATTAATAAAGCTAAAACTAATTTTAAAGGTCCATTCGGTAGTCCGAATGGACCTTTTTTTTATCAATCACTTTCAAAGACCAAATAATAATAGACGATTATTTTATTTAGCTTTGCCACAATGGCAAAACAAGATCAAAATATGGGAAAGAAAGTGTTAATTGAAATGGCGAGCTTGCCCATTCATTTCTACCGATATGTTATTTCGCCTTTAACGCCTGCCGCTTGCCGACATATTCCCACTTGCTCGGTATATAGTTTGGATGCACTAAAAAAGCATGGTTTATTCAGTGGAGGTGCGCTGGCTGCCAACAGAATTGCTCGTTGCAATCCGTGGGGTACCCAAGGTTACGACCCCGTTCCATTGTTTATTTTCCCGGTATTTATCAAGGAAAAACCCTATGATAATCGATTGAAAC
>JAGLCR010000060.1 GCA_023146135.1 Bacteroidales bacterium | reverse complement strand
CAAAAAATAATTCTTTTAATTTTAAGGCTCTAATCTAGTTTTGAGAGGCTTGTAAATATTGTTTAATTAGATAGTTAAGATGTGTTTTTTCGACTTATTATTGGTGTGTTGTGACATAGATATATGTTACGATTATAGTATTGTTTTTCGACAGCGTTCCTAATACTCACTAATACAGTGGATTATGCAGACTGTAGAGGTGGTAAAAAAAAAGAAATATTTGTTCGAAAATACGAATACAATAATTATATTTGCCAGTTGATTGAAGGCAGCTTATGTTGGTTGTTTGTACAAACAAGGAATAAATTAAGAATTATAAATTAAATAGATTAAAATGAGAAATCTAAAAACGGTATTAGTTTTAGTGCTTGCATTATTTGTTGCGAGTTGCGGTAGCCTTAAGTTACCAAACCCTTTTCATGTAAACCCATCTCCTTTAGTAAATAATGGTGGTACGGTTTCTTTTACAATTCAAGATACTATTAAGGAAAAGTCATTTCCAAAGAAAATGGAAGTTAAGCTTATACCTTATTTAAAGTATGGATCTGACACATTGAATTTGGAACCTATGTATTTGAAGGGTGAAAAAGCTGTTGCTGGTAAAGGCGATGTAGTAGCATGGAAAATTGCTACCCCAATTGAGTATAGTGCTTCTTTTAAGTATAAACCTGAGATGCAAGTTTCAGAATTATGGGTTAAAGCTTATACAATTAAAAAAGGTGTTGAAACAGAGGTTTCTGATGTGAAAATTGCTGATGGTATTGTAATAACATCATCACGTGTTGGACATAGCGAGAATATGGCATTTGCAAAGGATGGCTATGAAAAAGAAACTATTGTTTCTCAATCCGCTAATCTATATTTTGGATATCAAAAATCGAATATTAATACAGGCCTTAAGTTAAATAAAGATAATAAAGCAGAGCTGGATTCACTTAATGAATTTTTCGCCAATGGTTGGAAAGTAAAATCTGTTGATGTTAATGCTTGGGCATCTCCTGAAGGAGAGCAAAGTTTGAACCAAAAGTTATCTGATGAGCGTGGTGCTGCAGCAAAGAAATATCTTGAGAAGAAGGCAAAGAAGAATAAGATAGATAGTGTTTCTTATAATGTGACAGCTAAAGGAGCCGATTATGATGGCTTTATGACAGCCTTAAATGCATCAGATATTGAGGATAAGAATAAGATAGCTAATGTGATTAAGTCACAAGCGACCAAGTCTCAGCGAGAGCAGCAAATTCGTAATATGACAGTAATTTACAAAGAGATTGAAGATATGCTTTCTGTATTGCGTCGCGCTGAAATGACAGTTTCTTTATATGAGCCTAAGCTTACTGATGAGCAAATTGCTAAATATGCAACTTCAAATCCTGATACTTTAAAGTTGAATGAATTGCTTTATGCAGCTACAATGACTGATGATATGAATGCTAAGTTGGCGATATATGAGTCAGCTATAAAGAAAAATGAAAAATGTTGGAGAGCATATAATAATGCTGCTGCTGCTGCAATGGAGTTAGGTGATTCTGATAAAGCTTCTCAATATCTTGAGAAAGCAAATGCATTGAAAGCAGATCAAGGGGAAGTTGATAATAACTTAGGTGTATTAGCTGCTTGGAATAAAGATTATGAGACAGCAGAGCAACATTATAGTAAGGCTTCAAACGAAGGTGTAAATACCGATCATAATATGGGTGTAATTAAAATGATTAAAGGTGATTATGCAGGTGCCGAATCTGCAATGTCAGATAAAACCTGTACTTATAACCTTGCTTTAGCTCAACTGTCAAATAAAAAAACTGATGAGGCCTTGAAGACCTTGGATTGTAGTGAAAAGACAGGTGAAGTATATTACTTATATGCTATTATTGGTGCTCGAACTAACAATACTGATATGTTATATGATAACTTGAAAAAAGCAATAAAAGAAGTTCCTTCATATAAGGATGAGGCTAAAAAAGATTTAGAATTCCATAACTTTATGGATAAAGCAGAGTTTCAAAATATTGTTAAATAATATTTGAAATAAAAATGCTAAAAAAAAGGGCTTCCATTTGGGAGCCCTTTTTTTATTTCTATATTTTTGGAGTTATTGTTTTATGGCAATAAAGTCTTAGAATTTAATCCGATGCACTCCGAATGAGTAATCTTGGAAAATTGCTTTAGTAATTTTTTGATAGTCCTCAAGCTTATTTACAAAATCTAAATCAGTAGTGTCAATAATAATAATTCGTAGTTTTTTTTGATGCTTGATAAAATCAAAATAACTCTGTTGAATTCCTTCTAAATAGTCGTTTTCAATGTTTTGCTCATATGAACGATCACGTTTTTTGATATTTGCCTGTAATCGTTCTACACTTGAATAAAGATAAACCAGTAAATCAGGTTGTGGTATCATTTGACTAATAATTTCAAATAGTTTATGATAGAGTTTATACTCTTCGCTTTGTAAGGTCTTACGGGAAAAAATCAAAGATTTATTGATAAAATAATCAGAGATAGTAAAGTCCTTAAAAAGATCTTGATTGCTTAATAAAACTTTTAATTGCTGATATCGTTCAGCTAAAAATGAAAGTTCAAGTGGAAAAGCATAACGTGCTTGGTCTTCATAAAATTTTGGGAGAAAAGAGTTGTCTTCAAATTGTTCTAAGATTAATTTTGCATTATAATCATCAGAAATTCGGGATGCTAAAGAAGTTTTTCCTGATCCAATATTACCTTCAATTGCAATATATTTATATGGATTATGCAAAATACACCTCCACTTCTGATTGATCTTCACATGTGTTAAGTAGTTCTTTAATTGTTTTATGGTATACTGGATGTTTAAGTCTAGGCAATATTAAACTAAGTCCATACAATGTAAATCTACGATCTTTAATATGCATATGAGGTATTGTTAGCCTCTCAGTTTGAATAATGTCATCATTAAAAAAGAGTATGTCGATGTCAATCATTCGAGACATCCATTGTGTTGATTTACGAGTTCTACCTAATTCTAATTCTATTAGTTGGATTTTATTGAGTACTTCGATTGCTATATCTATTGTTTCAATAAGCAATACTTGGTTTAAAAATGCTTGGTCTGAATCAAAGCCCCAAGCTTTAGATTCAATAATAGGCGAGGCTTTAATTATACTGCCAATTTGGGTGTCAATTGCATGCCTAGCCTTGTCGAGGATGCTACGTCGATCAGCTATATTACCTCCTGTAAGCAGTATTACTCTATTCATTGAATCTGTTTTCGAAGTCCCCAAAATTACAATTATTCGTTTCATGTGCTTAAAATCAATTATGGTTTTTACTAACAAAAATTGAGTTTAGCTTTAGCCTCATTTTTTGTATTTTAGGATTTTAGATTCCATATCTTTACACAAATTATTTGGATGATACGAAAGAATGTTGTTGTAGTAATTATTTTCCTTGCCCTGATTCTTACTGTTGCAATAAGGTGGTCTGGTTTGAGTGGCGAAAACTACCGTAGTATAATTAGTAGTGATGGACTTGGTTATTATCATTATTATATTTCTGCTTTAGATAGTGTTGGTTTTGCTAATCAGAAAGTAAATGCTACTTATCTTGTAAAAACACCTGATAGCAGGGTGGTCAATAAATATTTTGTTGGTTTGCCTATATTATGGTCTCCTTTTATTTTACCTGTTTACTCTTATTATTCTATAGTCAATCAAAATCAAGTAGATTTCTATGCAGAGGGTTTTCAGAAGGCCGTAAGTTTAGCTGCTTTGTTTTACCTCTTTTTTGGATTGTTTGCAATGAAAAAGCTCTTGCAAACATTTAATATCGAACAAAGAATAGTAAATTTTAGCTTATTTGCATTTTTCTTTGGAACCAATTTGTCTTATTATACGATAATTGCACCTTCCATGTCACATGTGTATTCATTTGCTTTGATTTCAGGTTTCTTATATTTTGTAAGATTGTATTCCCTAAAACAATTACCTAAACACCTTATTTATGGTAGTTTATTATTTGCGCTCATTGTTTTAGTGCGCCCTGTGAATGGACTTATTCTAATGGCTGTACCCATAGTTTGGAAATCAAGGAGCCCGTATTTTCAATTGATTAAGACACAGTTTAAGGTAGTTGTTGCCGTAGTAATTATGATTCTTTTAATTGTAGCAATTCAACCACTATTTTGGTATTTGCAAACAGGAAGTATTGTTCAATGGTCATATGCAGGTGAAGGCTTTTATTTTACCAATCCTAAAATATTTGATTTTGTCCTTAGTTTTCGAAAGGGCTTTTTAGTTTACACTCCTATTCTCCTATTTAGTTTAATTTCGATTATAGTAATCCTTAAGAAGTATAAACAAAGAGCCTTGTTTTTATTTATATTTATTTTGGTGCTTATCTACATATTATCTTCTTGGTGGAGCTGGTATTATGGTGATAGCTTTGGAAGTAGAGTGATGATTGATTTTTACCCAATATTCATTTTGCTATTTAGCTTGGGATTACAAAATTTAAAATTTTGGCATCGAATTAATTGGTTGGTATTTAGCATGTTTTTTATAGTGCTAAATCTTTTTCAATCATATCAATATTACCACAATATCATGAGTCATTACGATATGAATGCGGAAAAGTATAGGTATATATTTTTCAAGGCAGGTACGGATTATGAGAACTGCCTAGGTGGTAATGACGATATTGCTCCTTACCATAAGCAAGCTTTAAAACTTTTATATGAGATTAGTTCAGATACGCCTTCTTCAATTTATAGGATTTCATGTGGTAAGTCGGGCAATATCAATGATACAACTCAGCCTATTAGTGTGAAGGTTGAAGAACGCTCTTTCCCTTGTTCGATTAGTTTATTTGCTGATAGTTTAATGAATTATCGTGCCCTTTATGCTGAAATGGAGTGTGTTACTATTAGTAAAAATAGTAATCTTAATGATGTGTATTGGACAGCGAGTATTCGTGGTTCGAAAGAGCAATCACATTATTATGCCTTTCGTATCAATGGAACTCCTGAACGAATAAATGGGCTACGTACTGATAAATACCGTTTTTCGCTACCAGTACCTAAGGTGAAATCAGAAGAAGTATTAATTAGCTTATGGAATAAGGGAAAGAAAGATTTTAATATTCTATCTATTAATATTAAAGTTTATGGCATAATTGATTAAAAGATTATTAATTGTAAGAATATTGTAACTTTACAGACTTAAAAAACGTCAAAATATAATAATTAATAAATATATGAATATGAAAAATTTTATCAAATACACATTTGCATCCATGCTGGGAACATTAATCACATTTTTTGTGGCTTTGTTTATCATTATTGGAATTATTTCAGCTTTATCTGCTGGAGAAGAAAAGGTAGTTACAGTTAAGGACAATAGCGTGCTTAAACTAAAATTAGGAAAGTCATTGACTGATCGTCAGCCAGCAAATCCATTGGCCAAATATGGATTGGGTGATGATGATGATTTAGTAGGGTTAAATCGTATACTTCAAGTATTGAAGGCTGCTAAATCTGACTCAAAAATCAAAGGGATTTATATTGATACGCGGAATATTCCTGGCGGTGGTATTGCAAGTTATGAGGCATTGCGTAAGGCTCTTATAGATTTTAAATCTGAAGGTAAGTTTATTTATGCCTATGGCGAGTACTATTCGCAAAAAGATTATTACATCGCTTCGGTTGCTGATAAAGTAGTGTTAAATCCCGTGGGAGCTGTTGATTTTAAAGGCTTGGCAGCGCAAATAATGTTTTTCAAAAAAGCAATGGAAAAGTTAGAAGTAGAGATGCAGATTATTCGCGGTCCGAATAATAAGTTTAAAAGTGCTGTGGAGCCTTTTATGTATGATCAAATGAGTGCAGCAAATAAAGAGCAAACTTCTAAGTTTTTGTCTTCAATTTGGGGGGCGATGGTGAATGATATTGCAATTAGTCGCAAACTAAGTGTGGATCAATTACAACAAATTGCAGATAGCCTGTGGTCGGCAAGTCCTATTAAAGCATTAGAAATTGGCTTGGTTGATATGGTAGCTTATCAAGATCAGTTTAAGGAAGAATTGATGAAAAAATTAGATGTTTCCGATGAGAAAAAATATCATGAAATCAGCTTAACAGATTATGCAACAACTGTTAATAAGGTAGATAATATCGGTGAAAAAGGAAAAATTGCTGTGATTTATGCTGTTGGTGAGATTGTTTCAGGAGAAGGTGATGATAATATAATTGGCTCAGATCGAATTGCAAAGGCTGTGCTAAAAGCAAGAAAAGACAGTAGTGTAAAGGCAATTGTTTTACGTGTTAATTCGCCTGGAGGAAGTGCTCTGGCTTCGGAGGTGATGTGGCGTGAGTTGGTTTTGGCTAAAGAGGTAAAGCCAATTGTAGTTTCGATGGGTAATTATGCAGCCTCAGGGGGATATTATATTTCGTGTATGGCAAATAAGATATATGCTGAGCCAACAACTATTACGGGTTCAATAGGAGTGTTTGGAATGCTACCTAACCTAAAGAATTTTTTGAATAATCGCTTGGGAATAACTTTTGATGGTGTAAATACAAATGCAAACTCATCTATGGGTGGGATAGCACAACCATTAACACCTTTTCAATATAAAGTGATTCAGGATGGTGTGGTTGATATTTACTCTGCTTTTATTAATCATGTCGCTGAAGGTCGTAATATGACCGCTGAACAAGTAGATGCGATAGGACAAGGTCGTGTTTGGAGTGGGATTGATGCGGTTAAAATTGGGCTGGTTGATGAACTAGGAGGCTTAGATGAAGCTGTTGCTGAAGCGGCTAAATTAGCTGGTATTGATGCTTATCGTATTAGTGAGCGACCTGAACTAAAAGATCCTATTGAGGAAATGATAAAGAAAATGGGTGGTAATGTAAAAGCTTCAGTAATTGAGGATGAGCTAGGTGCTTCTTTTAAGTACTATGAGTATATCAAAAAGATGCAAGCTATGGAAGGTTTCCAAACTCGTTTACCTTATTTTATTGAAATTTATTAAGAAGTAAATACTGTAGAGAGCCGCTAATGCACGTAAATGTTCGTGACTTGGCGGCTTTTTAATATCTGTTATATGGTAGATATATTGAAAAATGAGCTTCGCAAAAAGGTCAAAGAACTTAAAAAGAAATATGATCTTGACCAAAAGAAACTAAAGTCGAAACCGATTTTTGAGCAAATAGAAGAGGATAGGGATTTTAAAAGAGCTCAAATTGTGTTTGCTTATTGGTCAATGTCAGATGAGGTGCATACGCATGAGTTTGTCCAAAAATGGGCTGAAACGAAAACTATTCTATTACCTGTTGTCGATGGTTTAAATTTAGTTTTGAAAAAATTCGAAGGGCTTGATAATATGAAAGAGGAGGGGAGCTATAGGATTTTTGAACCTCAAGGTGATTCTTTCATGGATTATGATATGATTGATTATGCTATTATACCAGGTGTGGCTTTCGATAAGTTTAATTATCGAATGGGCAGAGGGAAGGCTTTTTATGATAAAATATTGGGCCGCTTAGAGGCGAAGAAGATTGGTGTTTGCTTCGATTTTCAGTATTTTGATGTGATACCTGTCGAACAGCATGATATTCCAATGGATTTTGTAGTAACCGATTAATTATACTTATGGATTCAATAGAAAAAGCAAGGCAAGAGTTATTTTTTTTAGGGAAGGATTTACTTGACGAAATATTTGAACAAGCTTCAATGCAGATATTTCCTCGAGGGGCGGAATTATTAGTGGAAGGACAATATGTTAAAGTAATTCCTTTGGTTGTTGAGGGGGCTATTAAAGTATTTTCGCGTTTCGAAGAAAAGGATTTGCTTCTTTATTATATTAAGGCTGGTGAGAGTTGTATCATGTCGTTTTCTGCAGGTATGAAGAATATGCCAAGTCGAATTTTTGCAGTTACAGAGGAGGAATCGAAAGTCGTTTTACTACCAACTAATAAAGTTTTACAATGGGTGAAAGAATACCCTTCTTTGAACAATCTCTTCTACAAACAGTACGATTTGCGATATGTTGATTTATTGAGTACCATTTCAGAGGTCATATTCAAGAATTTGGATTTCCGCCTGATTAATTATTTGAAGAAGGAAAGCGAACGCACCCAGTCGGAAGTGTTGAAAATTACCCATCGGCAAATTGCAAGTGATTTGGGAACTGCTAGAGAAGTGATTAGTAGAATTATGAAAAAACTTGAAAAAGAACAAAAAATAAAGCAGATTACTGACGGAATAGTAGTTCTATAGTTTTCTTTGTGAAGTGTGACCTTTGTCACCGTTATTCTATGTTCAGCTAACTATTTTTGCTTCATATTATTAACCATTAAAAAAGATATATTATGAAGAAGAATGTTGGAAGAATAGATGTTATTATTAGAATTTTATTGGCAATCGTTTTTATTGCTTTATACTTCACTGATACTGTTACAGGTACATCTGGTATTGTATTATTAGTATTGGCTGGAGTATCAGTAGCTACTAGTGTTGTGGGTACGTGCCCTTTATATTCCATTGTAGGGTTAAATACTTGCCCAATTAAAAAGAAGTAAGATTCACAAAAGCAATATTGAATGCAGAATAGGCACTTATCTAAATGTGATAATTATCATATTTAGATAAGTGCCTATTTTATTTTTGCCCATGAATATATATTACATTTGTGACTTTTCAATGGGTAATTGTCAGAGTCGTTAATAGGTTTTGCTGATTATAGCAATCATTTTTACTGCTATATATTTTGGTAATTGTTTCAATTTTGGAAAAAGGAGTGCCTCGTTCTTTATACACAAATACAGTTATTTTTTAAGTTAATCAATTGAAATTATTTTTATGCAGAAAAACTTAGACTCCATTCGAAAAAGCTTTGAAGAATATAATATTTTTCAGCCCAAAGAAATTATTTACAATCCTACTTACGACGAATTATATGAAGAAGAGCTTCATCCTACAAATGATGGATATGAAGTAGGTCAGCTTACAGAGCTTGGTGCAGTAAATGTTAGTACAGGCCGCTTTACGGGACGTTCGCCAAAGGATAAATATATTATTGAAGACGAGGTGACCAAGGATACAATTTGGTGGACAACACCTGAATCGCCTAATGATAATAAGCCTCTTAGTGCTGATGTTTGGGATGATTTGGAAAAAACTGTTGCGGCGCAATTGAGTCATAAGCGGCTTTATGTTGTGGATGGTTTTGCTGGTGCAAATAAAGATACTCGACTAAAAGTACGTTTTATTATGGAGGTTGCTTGGCAAGCCCATTTTGTGAAAAATATGTTTATCAGGCCTACAAAGGAAGAGTTGGAAAATTTTGGTGATCCAGATTTTGTTGTGCTAAATGCTTCGAAAACGACAAATGTGAATTGGAAAGATCATGGAAAGAACTCGGAGGTGTTTACTGTTTTCAACCTGACTAAAAAAATGCAATTGATTGGTGGCTCATGGTATGGAGGCGAAATGAAGAAGGGTATGTTTGCCATGATGAATTACTATTTACCATTGCAAGGAATAGCTTCAATGCATTGCTCTGCCAATAAGGGAAAAGATGGTGATGTAGCTATTTTCTTTGGGCTTTCAGGTACAGGTAAAACTACTTTATCTACTGATCCTAACCGAAGTTTGATTGGTGATGACGAGCATGGATGGGATGATGATGGGATTTTTAATTTTGAAGGTGGTTGTTATGCGAAAACAATTGATCTAAATAAAAATAGTGAGCCTGAAATATATCAAGCAATTCGTCGTGATGCCTTACTTGAGAATGTTTCTGTTGATGCGGATGGTAAAATTGACTTTACTGATGGTTCTACAACACAAAATACGCGGGTTTCATATCCAATTTATCATATTGATAATATAGTAAAGCCAATATCAAAAGGAGGGCATGCCTCTAAAGTTATTTTCTTAACGGCTGATGCTTTTGGTGTAATGCCTCCAGTTTCAAAGTTAAATCGTGAGCAGACAAAATACCATTTTCTTTCAGGCTTCACTGCAAAGTTGGCTGGAACAGAACTTGGTGTGACCAAAGCTCAACCAACTTTCTCAGCTTGTTTTGGTGAAGCATTTCTGTCTTTGCACCCTACTAAATATGCTGAAGAGTTATTGCGGAAAATGGATATGCATGGTTCCAAAGCCTATTTGGTAAATACAGGATGGAACGGGTCAGGAAAACGTATTTCTATCAAAGATACACGTGCAATTATTGATGCAATTTTGAGTGATGAAATTGAGAAGGTCGAAACTAAAGTAATGCCGATTTTCAATTTGGAAATTCCAGCAGCACTACCTGGAGTTGACACTTCTATTTTAGATGCCCGTGACACTTATGCTGTTGCTTCAGAATGGGATGAGAAAGCAGCTAAGCTTGCTGGTTTGTATATAGATAACTTTAAGAAGTTTACCGATAATAAGGAAGGTAGGGGCTTAGTAGCCGCTGGTCCTCAATTGTAGTTGAGTAAACCAATAGCCCTCCAAAAGTTTTATATTCTTGGAGGGCTATTGTTTTTTTAAAACTAATGGAAAGTTAACTACTTCTATTAATCCATGCCCTTAACCAAACCTTCAATAATATCTTTTATAGGCTGAATCTTATGCACGTCTTCAATGCTTGGTCCAGCAACAAATACGGTTTTGTAAGAAGCACTAAAGGCTGATTTCTTAATTTTTCTCATTCCTTTAAGCACGATAAACATCTTCACATACTTCTTTAGTTTCTTATTCTTCATCAGCTTTTTTTGCACCCAGCTGGCTTCGGTTCCTATTTTTTGAAGATAAGGAGTGTTGATTACTGTAAGTGGAGTGCCTGATAAATTTGAGGTACGAACAATGTCTTTTGCTCCATATTGAATCAATGCATTTTTATAATCGTCGGTTACATCTGACTCTTCAGTTGCAATAAATACAGTTCCCATAGAAACGCCTTGAGCACCTATGTCAAGCATAGCATGGAGCTGCTTGCCATTGGCTACTCCTCCAGCAGAAATGATGGGTATACTACAGTTCTTAACCAAGTTGGGTATCAACCTTTCGTAGGGAGTATGACCAGCATGACCACCAGCTTCTTTGTTTACAGCTATGATGGCATCAGCACCCAGTTGCTCTACTTTTTGAGCATATTTTAAATCTACCACATCGCAAAAAACCTTGATGCCTGCAGGCTTACATTGTGTAATGGTTTCCTTGGGGCTTCCTAAAGAAGTGATAATGTAATCTACTTTTTTCTCTACGCATGTAGCAAGTTGCTCTTTATACTTTAGGTTTGATTTGTTTACTATTAGGTTTATCCCAAATGGTTTATCCGTTTTTTCTCGAATATCATCAATGGCAGCTCGAAATTCAGCATCAGTTCGATAGTTTAATGCCGGAAAAGCGGCAGTTATTCCATTCTCTAAAGCAGCAATAATCATTTTAGTATTTGATACCAAAAACATTGGAGCCATAATAATGGGATATTTTATCCCAAGCATTTTTGTTAGTTCTGTGGTCATAGCAATGGGGTTTTCTATACTGTTTTTCCTTGTTCTTTGCTATGGCTAAGGTAAACAAAAAAAAACCTCCCAAAGCAATGCCTTGGAAGGTTGTATAGAATATCATTAGCAGGTTGCTTAAGCCTCCTGCCAATGATTAATTATTATTTAGAATAATCCATATCAGCCATACGACGGAAAGTGTCATAACGCCACTTAGCATCAGCTAAAGCAATTTTAGCTAAACGGTCAGCCTCTTCTGGGAAACCTTTCTTCAATGACTCATAACGAATCTCATTGTAGATAAAGTTATAGAAAGTATCCCAATCTGGCTCTTTCGAGTCTAGGATAAATGGATTCTTTCCCTGGGTTTCCAAAATTGGATTATAACGGAAATTCTGCCAGTATCCTGAAGTTACTGCAAACTTCTCTTCTTCCTCAGCGCTGCTCATACCAGTTTTGATACCGTGAGCAATACATGGAGAATAAGCGATAATTACAGATGGTCCTGGGTAAGCCTCAGCTTCCTTCAATGCTTTGAAGAACTGTGATTGACTTGCTCCCATTGATACTTGTGCTACATATACATAACCATAAGTCATTGCGATAGCAGATAAAGATTTCTTACGAACTTTCATTCCTGATGTAGCAAACTTAGCAACAGCTCCAACTGGAGTTGCTTTCGAAGCCTGCCCACCTGTGTTTGAATAAACCTCAGTATCCAATACAAGGATATTCACATCTTCGCCAGTGGCAATTACGTGATCCAATCCACCGAATCCGATATCATAAGCCCATCCGTCTCCACCAAAGATCCAGAATGATTTCTTAGTCAAATAATGTTTCAAGTCTAAGATTTCCTTAGCTGTCATATTATTCTCTTTTTCCAATAGAGGAATCAACTTCTCAGTTGCCGCTTCTGAGGCATTGCCATCTTTCATATTGGCAATCCAATCTTGAGCAGCTTCCTTAGTTTCTGCAGAGAAATTATCCATTCCACGTTCCATCTTTCCTTTGATGCTTGATCGTAGTTTCTCAACACCTACTTGCATACCATAACCAAACTCGGCATTATCTTCAAATAATGAGTTTGCCCATGCTGGTCCACGTCCGCTTTCGTTATGCTCACAGTAAGGAGTAGAAGGAGCAGATGCGCCATAGATTGAAGAACAACCCGTTGCATTTGCAATCATCATACGCTCACCAAATAATTGTGTAGCAGCTTTGATATATGGAGTTTCACCACAACCTGAACAAGCTCCTGAGAACTCGAATAATGGTTGAGCAAATTGACTATTCTTAACATTTTTGAATTTGTCAACTACAGTTTCTTTATAACCTACTGTTTGATCCATATAAGTCCAACGATCAATTTCGTCGAATTGACTCTCCAATGGCTTCATGATAAGTGACTTCTCAGGAGAAGGACATACATCAGCACAAATTGCACAACCTGTACAGTCCAATACTGAAACTTGAATACGGAATTCGTATTCCTTGATAGGGCCTTTTCCTTTTTGAGTAGTAGTACCTTCTGGGGCACTTGTCTTCTCATCATCAGTCAATAAGAATGGACGGATACAAGCATGAGGACAAACATAAGCACATTGGTTACACTGAATACAGTTATCTGTTACCCACTCAGGAACTGAAGTGGCGATAGCTCGTTTCTCATATTTCGATGTTCCATGAGGGAATGTGCCATCTTCACGACCAGTAAATACACTCACAGGAAGATTGTCACCTTCTTGAGCATCAATTACTTTTACTACATTCTTAATGAAATCAGGTAGGTTAGCGTCACCAGCATTTAGTGCTTCAACTTCTAATTGGCTCCATTCTGCAGGAACCTCAATCTTAGTCAAATCGTTACCTGCTTCAACAGCAAGGTAGTTCATGTTTACTATTTTCTCACCCTTACTACCGTAAGATTTTACAATGAATTTCTTCATTTCTTCTTTGGCTTGATCGTAAGGAATAATCTCAGCTAACTTAAAGAATGCAGATTGCATAATCGTATTGGTACGACTTCCTAAACCAATTTCCTTGGCCAACTTTGTTCCGTTAATAGTATAGAACTGAATGTTATGATCAGCCATATACTTCTTCATAGAATTTGGAAGAGCGTTTTTTGTTTTTTCTTCATCCCAAATACTATTCAAAAGGAATGTACCACCATCTTTCAAGCCTTTTAGCATATCGTACTTAGTTAAATAACTAGGAACGTGACAAGCTACGAAATCAGGGTTTTTTACTAAATATGGAGATTTGATTGGTACATCACCAAAACGTAGGTGAGAGGTAGTAAATCCACCAGATTTTTTAGAGTCGTATGCAAAATATGCTTGACAATACTTATCAGTGTTTTCGCCAATAATCTTAATCGAGTTTTTGTTTGCTCCAACTGTTCCATCAGCACCTAAACCATAGAACTTTGCTTCAATAGTTGATTCGTGAGAAGTATTGATAGCGTCGATTAGTGGAAGAGACTTAAATGTAACATCATCCACAATACCAACAGTAAATTGATTTTTTGGCTCTGCTGAATCCATGTTATGATATACTGAAAGCATCATAGCAGGAGTAGTATCTTTAGAACTCAAACCGTAACGACCACCAATAATCATTGGATTATTCTCTTTTTCATAAAATAAATCACGAATATCAAGATATAAAGGCTCACCATTTGCTCCAATTTCTTTGGTACGATCCAAAACTGTAATACGTTTTACGGTATCAGGGCAAGCTTTCATAAAGTATTTCTCAGAGAATGGACGGTAAAGGTGCACGGTAATTAAACCATACTTTTCTCCTTTTGCGTTAGCATAATCAATCACCTCTTTAATAGTATCGTTGATTGATCCCATAGCCACAACTACTGATTCGGCTTCAGGGTCACCATAATATGTAAATGGATGATATTCGCGACCAGTGATCTCTTGCAATTGAACCATATAATCTTCAACCATATCAGGAATACCTTCGTAGAAGCTATTTGCAGCCTCACGTGATTGGAAGTAAATATCTGGATTTTGTGCAGTACCACGAGTTACGGGGTTTTCAGGATTTAATGCATTATTGCGGAATGCTTGCAATGCATTTTGGTCAACCAATTTGGCAATTGCATCCTGATCCATCGCCTCTACTTTCTCAATTTCGTGAGAAGTACGGAAACCGTCAAAGAAGTGTAAGAAAGGAACTCGTGATTTGATAGCTCCAAGGTGAGCAATACCAGCGATGTCCATAATTTCTTGTGCACTACCAGTTGCCAACATAGCGAATCCTGTTTGACGAACTGACATTACATCACTATGGTCGCCAAAAATAGATAATGCCTGTGCAGCAATACTACGAGCACTTACGTGGAAAACAGCTGGTAGTAATTCACCAGACATTTTATACATATTTGGAATCATTAATAATAATCCCTGCGATGCAGTAAAAGTACTTGTTAAAGCACCTGCTTGCAACGATCCGTGAACCGCACCAGCAGCACCAGCTTCTGACTGCATTTCACTCACGTGAACGGTATCGCCAAAAATATTCTTCTTGCCATAAGCTGACCATTGATCAACGTACTCGGCCATGTCAGAAGAAGGAGTAATAGGATAGATTGCCGCAACTTCGCTAAACATATAAGCGATGTAGGCAGCAGCTTGATTACCCTCAAGCGTCATAAACTTCTTGTTTTTTGCCATCTTTATTTAAAATTAAATTCTGCACTTCACCTTGTTTATACCCTTATAGTCGAAAAAAGTGATATGCTAAACTATATAACTATCTAATAAAAACACTGTTGCGTATTTTTGCAAAAGCCCAACGAAAATACAAATATTTTCGCCTGATAATCTCTTTTTTAGACGGATAGATTGTTACTAATTGTTAATCCCTTTACTTGGTTTGTAAGTCACAATAACTCAATATTATAGAAAGTAATATTTTGAGTAGAATCATTCTAAATATTTGTTAGTTGGGTTCTTTACCTGAATTTGATTTTATTCTCTATTAATTGAATAAACAATTCATTTTATAGCTATTTTTGTAAGTAAGGAAAAAATCAAATACACTATTTATTTAACTAAACAACAGAAAAAATGAAAACATTTTTAACGTTTGCAATTTTGCTAAGTTTAACTATTGGAGCGCAAGCCCAGTTTGGCCGTGTCCATAATGCTGTAACACGTAATGCAAAAAGACATGCTGAAAAGAAGGCTGTAGATTATGGAACTAAACAAGCTAATAAAGGTATTGACAAGGGACTGAATGAGGCAGAAAAAGGAGTTAATAAATTAACTGATTGGGAGGAAGAAGAGTTTGGCGATGAAATGGAGTATTTGGACACTACTTTAGTGGAGGCTTCATCAATTCCTTGGGGGCGACTTACTTTTGTAACAGGTGAAGATTTGATTTTTTATGACAAACCTTTTTCTTTTGATAAAAAGCACAAAGAACCTTATTACTGGCTATGGGATAAAGAGTCTAATGGGAGTGTTGAAATTAGTGATGTGAATCAGGGCTATGCAATAGGTGTTGGAGCGGGTAATTATCTTACGCCAAAAGTTAAGGATCCTAAAGTGGATTATTTACCAAAGAATTTTACTTTTGAGTTTGAGTATATAATGCCTGTTGCACCAGTATCGAAGCCAATTAAAATTCAATGGTATGCAATGGGGCAGCAAGATGACCAAGGTTATGAGCCAATTTATATAAATCGTAATAGAATAAATTATAAGGATTCAACTAATTCGTACCCAATAATACTTGATAATACTCAAAACTTTGAGGATTGGTATCGTGTATCAATTCGTTATAAGGCTGATACAATGCGAATTTATATGAATGAGAGATTGTTGATTGTTTTTCCTGAAAAGAAGTCGTTTAACCCAACTGGTGTGAGTTTAGATTTTTTCGCTTATACACCAATTTTTTTCAAGAGTTTTATTATTGCAAGTAATCCTAAATCGATTAAAGAACAATTGATGAATGGACAGTATACTTCATATAAAATTGATTATTTGCGAAGTATAGGTCGTTTATCGGGAGTAAGTATGGCCGAAATGTTGCGTGTAGCAAAAGTACTTATCGAAAAACCTGACATGATTGTGGATGTGGATGTTTATTTTTCGCATGAGCAAAAGAAAACCAAAGTGAAAGAAAATGATGTGCATGGTCAAAATAAAGCCAAGCTTATAAAAGAAACATTGGTGTCAATGGGTGTAGACGAAAAACAAGTGAATATGAATTATAAGGGATATATAATTCCTTCCGATTTTAATCCAAAAAATAAACTCTCCGAAGCAGTTATTTTTACTACGAAATAGATTAAGATACGATATAGTAACAGCCCATTAAACAACTGTTTAATGGGCTGTTTTTTTTATTGATTTTTGAAACTTTATAAAGCAAATAGTAAACCAGATAAAATACGTAATTCACGGTCCAGGAAATCCCTTATCCTTAACATTCGATCTTGAGTATCTTTATGCCCATCTATAATATCATTATAATATTGTGCTGCCACAATATCCATTTCAATAGCCTTAAATGGGGGGCGAATTCCCATAGCTATAGCTAAGGATTTGCTCGTGTAGTCTTTTGTTATTTTAGGTCGGTAAAAGTGCCCCAGGCGAATAAGCTCTGATAAATCAATGGTTTTGAATGGAATACTGATGTCTTTCGAACTTGAATAGGTGAAAATGGGAATGTTTTCTTCCAAAACCTCTTTAAGCTTTGCTATAACAATATCATTGGGATTCTTTTTCCCATTGGCCATATATCGAATAATATCACCTTTGCTACCATTGGCTTTAATTTTTTGTAAGGCAAAGCCAAATGCAAAAGCTTGATATGGTTTGCTTCCTGTATATCGAGGTAGAGCTGGTTTGAAACTTAGAACCTTTAATATGTAGGCTTCTTCATATTTTGGAATAAAAGATTGAACTGCCTCATTGTTTTTATAAGGACGTTTGCTCAGTTGAGACCGTATCTGCATACGATTTATTTGGTTTAAATCTGGGCTCTCTAGACAGTGCTCTAGAGTTTTATACTTATTAAATAAATCAAACTGCTGTTCTTTATTTAATGATGGAATCTCAAAAATTGAAGGCCGATTTACTCCTTTCCAACAATGACCAATAAAATCGCAATCGTAAGGCTTGTAGCAGTGTGGACCTATTTCAATTTGAGGAGCATCTTCTTGCGTAATGACGCCTAGTTGTTCATCAATTTTCAAAGCAACTTTTGGCATTCGTTCCTTTACTTCTTCCGTTACATCTTTGATAGTAAATAATTGATGTATGTCGATTTCCTCACTATAAGTATAATTGCCATCGATAGATATCAAAGAGAAACTGCGAATGTTTACACCAGAGTTTACTAATACATAATATTGTAGGGCGGCGTCTTTATAATAGGTTTCAGTTAAATAAGGAGAGCTTTTTACTTCGTAGGCATCCCAAGCATCTCCATTTTTTACAAGAATATCTAGAAGAATAAGTGTATGATGAGCTTGAAAAGCTGCTTCATAAATCACTTCTTGACCATCAGCAATAAGTTGAGCTGTGGTTTCTATTGCTTTGCGATATTGTGAATAATGTTTTGGTCCAGCATCAATTCCTCCAGGAAATAAATCTTGTGCGTATATACCCACATTTGTTCCACGACTGAAAATGGCAATGCGCTCTGGGGGCATTCGATCTCGTAGTTTTGGCTGGTTTTTGGTAAGGTAAATTTGCTTTAGGCACTGCTCGCCTTTTATGTAAGTTGACTTTGAAAGAATATGCTTTTCCATAGTGCACAAAGGTATGATTTTTCATTGTTTCCAAAAATGATATAAGTGAATTTGAGAATTATTTTCTATTTCGATATTCGATAGAATATTCAAAATTAATATGTGTTTAGTAAATAAATAACCTAATTTCGCAAGCATGAAGAAATACTTGTGTATCTACAACCCTCAAGCTGGAGGTGGTAAAGCAAAGAGCCACCTCGAAGAAATAAAATCACTTTTTGTAAAGTATGAACTGATTGTAGATATTGTATTTACTGAGTATCCACGGCATTCGCTTGAAATAATTAAAAATATTGATTTAACATTGTATGCAGGGATTCTTGTGGCAGGAGGAGATGGTAGTTTTTTTAATGTATTGAATGGCTTTATGGCATTGGAGAATCGAGCTGACATTCCATTTGGCATTTTGCCTATTGGTACGGGCAATTCATTGGTGAGAGAGGTAATTGATGGAGAGAACCCAATCGAAGATTATATCAAACTAATCAAGAATGGGAAGACAAAAGCAATTGACATAGCTCAAGTGAAAATGAAAAATGAGACCTTTTATTATGCTAATATGATGGGTTTTGGATTTATTAGCGATGTAAATGTTACGGCCCCTAAATTGAAAATGTTTAAAGCTCATGCTTATACCTTGGGAGTGTTATACCAAACAATTAAGCTTAATGCTTTTGATTTGAAGATGACTATTGATGGAGTAGTACATAATATGAAAAATGTATTTGTAATTATTTCCAACTCAAAATACACTGGGGGTAATTATTTAATTGCTCCTAAAGCAGAGCTTAATGATGGGAAATTAGATTTAATAATTTTGAATAAATTAAGCCGTATTAATCTATTAAAAACATTTCCTAAAATTTTTGACGGTAGTCACGTGGATACGCCATTTGTTGATTACATACAGGCTAAAAGTATTAAGTTGGAAACAAATGTTCCTAAAACACTCTCTCCTGATGGGGAGGTTTATGGAGAGTTTCCTGCTGAAGTGAGTTGTATTCCTGCTGCTATCAATTTATTTGCATAAAAAAAGTAGATGCAATTCAGAAATTACATCTACTTTTTATAACTAACTGTACTTTGTTTTACTATCGTTTCTTAAACCCAATTTGAGTTTCATCAGCTTTTATCACCTTAGTGTAGAAAACTCCAAAAGCTTCAAAATCCTCTGTTGGAACTACGTCATCCTTAAAATCTAATCGACGTTTTATAATTAGCTTATTACCAACTTTTTTGAATGTTAAAGAATAATCGGCATACTTTGAAGTATAGTTTTTGCTTTTAGGTGTATTAACAAGATACATTCCCTTTGGTACATTTATCGTTACGGTTTCTTCTTGGAAATCGTCATTTATATACTTCCAAAAAGCTAATGGGTATTTGCGCTCTTGATTATTTAAGAAATCCATTGGCTCTTGCTTATAAGTAAATGGAATCTTTAATAAATACTGACCATTAAATTCTGTAAAAGCATCACTTACATCAAATTTACTTACATAATGAACCGAGTCAGCTGTGGTAAACAGTGTAGTGTCAAAATGAAGATCGAGTAGTTTTACCTTGGCAAAGTCATCACTAATAGCACGTTGCATTTTCTTATCTTGCTTTTTAACCCCGATGTCTCGATAAGCTGAACGAGTTCCCGCAGCATAATCACCAAAATTGATGGCATCTCTTACAATAGTCATAGTGCTTCCTTCGAAACTTACGTTATTAGCTCGTACAAAACCATTTAATAGTCGAGTAGGGGCATTTAATAAATATGGTTTTGAATCTTTATTATTAATTTCAAGAACAAAAGCTTTCTTTAAGTTTCTTCCCATGGTGGAAAAAGAATTGAAATCGGAAGTTAGTTCCACAATATAGAATGTGTTATCAACATATACTTTTGCTATAGCATGGTTAAATCCTATACCTGGCATTGCAAGTTCTTGTTCGCCGTTATCCCGTGTATTTACTAATACAATTTCTGCTTTATAACCAGCTTCTCTACACATTGCTACAAAAAGTGTGGAAACATCTTTACAGTCACCAATTTTAGTGTTAATCACTTTCGAGGCCTTTTGAGGAACTAAACCACTTTGACGGAACGAAACAGAACTGTAATGAATATTTTTTACAACATAATCGTAGATCAAATGAATTTTCTCGCGGTCACTTAAACTTTCTTTTCCTTCTAGTAGTGTTTTTGTCACATCTTGAACCTCAAAGTCAGATTTAGCTTTTGTGGTTGATATATCATAATACCACTTATTAACCCAATCCCAATTAGGTATAGAAGAATAATGTAGTACTTCTGTGAAATCATCTATGGAAGTCATATATTTTTCTGCTTTAAGACTTTCTTGATCCTTGCGGTCCCAAACATATAGCTTAAACTCATCTATTTCAGTAATAGTTGGTTTCATTTCCGAATGAGCTACCTTATAATTGAACTCTCTGTTTCCCTGAATCAATATATTTATTTTCTTTTCATTATATGGATAGAATACATTGAAGTAATCGCGGCCATTAATTTCTTTGATACGTTTCCCAGAGTTTGCATATTTATTTCGATATATAAGTAGTATGGCATCACCTTCTTCAAGATTGGTAAATACAATATGTCCACTACTCGATTCCGCTTTTAATTGACTACCATCTTTTTTAAGTACTTCAGCTTTAATAATATCAGCATATGAACCGACATTATATTCTTTCCAATCATCAATTCCAGCTGAATTAAAAACCTTAACCAATAAGAAGTTTTGGTCTTCCTGACCACCTCGTTCGTAGTACACTGATTGAGATTCTTCGTAAATTATTAAACTATTATCTTCAGGATAGTCATCTGCAGTTTCAGAGTCCTTATATAATGCATATAAGTCTGGCTCTTCAAAATAATCAAAGATGTCTTTTTTACCAGCATATTTACGGTATATTTTGCGAAGTTCGAATGAGTTTGGAGACAAAATAAGTGCTTTTTCAAAATACTCTTCATCATCATCATCATCATTTTCTTTATATGCTTTGGCTAATTCGCCTAGATAAAAACCTACATAAGGAGCATTTTCTAACAGCTGATTATAATAATCAATTGCAGCAGTATAGTTGTTCATGCTAACATATTGCGAGGCAATAGTTTCGTAATACGTTGGTTCGTAAGGGGCATTAGCAAGTAGTTTTTTATAAATACCAATGGCTCCATTTGTATTTCCTACAGATTGATAATGATTAGCCATTGTTTTAAAGGCGTCAGTATTATAATTCTTTTTGGTGTATTTTTTCAGAATGCCAAATGCTCCATTTAAGTTTTTATACACTTTTGCATAAACGATGTATTCCCATTCAACAAATGTCCAAGTGTCAGGAAATTTCTTATATGCTTCGTTTATTTTTTCAACAGCTTCGTTTATTTTATCTTCTTTAATAAGAATGTTTATTCGCTTCGAATATACATTTTCATTAGGGCCATATATATCTTCTATTTTATCAATAATACTTGAAGCCTCGTCCCAATCTTCTTTGTTGAGGGCTTCACCATATATTAATTCTAATGATAGTGGATTGTTAGGGTCGTTATTTTTAACTTTCTCCAACTCGAGACTAAGTAGAGTTTGGCTTTCTTCACGAATATAAACGTCCATCAAGCCATTCGAAATATATGAAGAGTTAGGAGCTAGTTCAGCTGCTTGAAGTAATACTTTACGTCCTTTATAGGTTTTGTCATTTTGCAAATACGCATTAGACATCATTATCAACGAAAGAAGATCCTTTGGCTTTTGAGAAACGCTGTTCTCAAAATAGACTTCGCAAAAGTGAGGTATAGTTTTAGATTTATAATCTGAAACTTTTGTATAGGGTTTTGGGCTGGCTGATACAGTTAAATTAGGTATTAAATCTCCTGCATCATTGGTGAATCGCAAAAGGAAATTAACACTACTAACATCTACACTTCGTCCCAATTGAATGAGAATTCGGTTATAACCTTTCTTAAGCTTGGCAGTAAAAATATATGAATCGATACCGTTATTACGCTCTTCCTCTTCTGTGAATAATAAATTGTCATTAGTCCACACTTTAACTGAACCCGAAACGCCTAGTCGAATTTGTACTTCTTGGTCTTTAGGGCTATTTATAAAACTCTGAGCATAAACTACTGAATTTCCTGTATAAACATGGTATCCTGGGCGAATCCAACGGCCTGGACGATAACGTGTCATTTCGAACCATTTTACGGGCGCTCCATTTCTGTTTATGAATTCGTAATCATTTTCCGGATGTGTTATTGGGTCATAATTTTTATTAAATCCACTGCCCGACACATTTTCAAAATTAGCTGCTAATTGCCAATTAATAATTGCTCCAATTTTTGCAAAATATTCATCAGCTTTCTTAATGTTACCTAGTGATGCATAGTGATGTCCCATTAATGCATTTGATTTTGCTAACATGGTAGGGTTTAGCTTACCAGACTCTAAAAGATCTTCCAAAAATGTTAAATGAGCTTTATCCTTTTTATTACGATCTTTCATAAGACCATCATCCATCCATAATGCATATAAATAGGGGTTTGGATCTTTTACTTTCAAATAGAAATTTTTGAATGCATCGAAAGCTTCGTCACCATCCTTATCAATTGTATTAAGTAAACTAAGTGATAGAAAAGCATCAGCTGCTGTCTTATCGTTTTTTGTTGCGTCGGTAAACTCATCGCGAGCTTCTTCGAGCTTATTTTCATTAAAAAAGTCCCACCCTTTTGTGTAGTGCCCTTGAGAGAAGGCTTGACTTGCTTGAAATAATAGGCCTATTAGAATAGTTTTCGTAATAAATAATTTCATGTTATATCTGCTTGGTTTATATTGAAAAATTAAAGCGCAAATTAGTAATAATTAGTTCAAGAAAAACAACTTATTATTAGAATAATTTTGACATTTTATGATGTGAGAAATCTTAGATTTAAATTGTCACTCGAGCTTTTTTTGTAATTAAAACGGATTAAAAGAATTGATAAACGAAAAAAATAGAAGTTTAGATGTTTCTATTCTTTCAGAACAAATAAGCCAAACCTTTAGTTATTGGATTTAGCTTTTTTCTTTGGTCTATAGTTTGTTATTAAGCAATAGAAAAATATGGTTTAATCGGCTGAAAATTCTTGAAGCAATTTACGATAAGCCGAGAAAATATTTGCTCTTGAAACAAAACCGATGTATATACCATTGTCCACTACAGGGAGATTATAGATGCCTGTATTTTTAAACTTCGTAATGATACTTGACATGGGTTCATTGGCTTCGATAACTATGTCAGGGATAAACATGATATCTTTTATCCTTGTTTTTTCGTAGAGCTCAGGTTTAAAAATAATTTTTCTGACATCGGGCATAGTCACCACACCAATAAACTTATTAGTATCATTGATTACAGGGAAAACATTACGATCAGAATTAGTAATAACTTCTACCAAATCACCTAAGGTTTGATTTACGTTTACACTTTTGAAGTCTTTTTCAATAAGATCTTTTAGGTCAAGCAGTTTAATGATATTTTTATCGGTATGATGTGTCATTAAATGTCCACGCCGAGCAAGCTGTACAGTATAAACAGAGTTTTTAGCAAAGGTTCGTGTTGTTAAATAGGAGATTGTTGCCACTAACATCAGAGGTACAAATAATTGATAGCCTCCGGTAATTTCGGCAATTAAAAATATTGCTGTAAGAGGAGCGTGCAGGTTACCTGATATGGCACCAGCCATTGCTGCAAGTACGAAGTTTTCAGGAGCCACATCATAGCCTAATAACTGTGCGCCAATAGCAAATACTAAACCTGTATTAGCTCCAATAAAAAGTGTTGGTGCAAAAATACCACCAACTCCACCTGCACCAAAAGTTACTGATGTTGCCACCACCTTAAGCAGAATAACTACAATAAGAAACATGACTAGGTATTGGGTGCCTTGAAATTTGTCAAATAGAATAAACTCATGTACGTAGGTGAAATTTCCTGACAAGGCTTCGTTAATAACCTCATAACCTTCACCATAGAGTGCAGGAAAAAGAAAAACAAGTACCCCGAGAATAAGTCCTCCTATAATTAAGCGGGTGTACCAATTAGCAAGTTTGTCGAAGTACTCTTGAAAAAAGATATATACTTTGGTAAAATAGATGGAAACAAGACCAGTGGCTACCCCAAGTACTGCATAAAGGGGCATGTCTGACATTTTATAAATCTCCTTTAATTCGAAATGGTATAATACATCGGGCCCCATTATGAAATAGGATGTCAATACAGCAGCAATGGAAGCTAATAAAAGTGGTATTAATGATGCAGCAGTGAGGTCAATCATAATGACTTCAACGGCGAAAACAATTGCGGTAATGGGAGCTTTAAAGATGGCAGCCATGGCAGCTGCCGAAGCGGCTCCTAATAGGATAACCCGATGCTTGTACGATAGATGAAAAAGACCACCATAATATGAACCATAAGCGGCGCCAGTTGCTACGGTAGGGCCTTCCAGTCCTACAGATCCTCCGAAACCAACAGTTAATGCACTGCTAATAATTGAAGAAAACATATTGTGTTTCTTAATTCTACCTTTTTCTTCGGATATGGCATATAGTACGCTAGGTATTCCATGACCAATTCTACCTCTAATAATAAATTTTGCAAAAAGGACTGCCAGTAAAATACCAAATAGTGGATAAGTAAAATAAGCATAATGCTGGAAGCTTTGTATGGTTTCCATTCTTAAAATAGCCTGAATTCCGTGTACTGAGTTTTTAATTACTGCAGCTACAACTCCTGCTGTAATACCTATAAGGATGCTTATAATACTTAAAAACTGTGTTTCGTTTAAGTACTTTGACCGTAAGTGAATGATATTTGATATAAAGGCTTTCATCTATTATATGTTTGCAAAAAACGTGCAAATGTATTAAAATATATAGCTGTTTAATTATAATTAGAAATAATATTTTTAATTATTGTAAGTTTCTCATTTAGTATAGTGTTGCTCCTAGCTTCAACTATTAATCTTAAATATGGTTCTGTGTTTGATGGTCTTATATTGAACCACCAATCAGGGAATTCTAATCGATAACCATCAAAGTCTAAAAATCGGGTAGGGGGCTCGCTATCACTAAAATGCATGCGAACAGCCTCCATGGCTTCCTTTTTTTGTTCAATTTGGAAGTTGATTTCTCCAGAATTTGCATAGGCTTTTATAGAGCTCATAAGTGTAGATACTGAAGTTCCGTTTTTCTTAAAATCGGCTACTACATCAAGAATTAGTAGCATAGCTAAAATTCCAGAGTCGGAATAATAAAAATCTTTAAAATAGTAATGTCCAGCAAGTTCTCCGCCCCATAAACCATCAAGTTCTCTCAGTTTTATTGCAGCAAAAGCACGACCTACTTTCCAAGTATGCATTTTTATATTAGCCTGTTTTAGCAGATATTCTTCCACTGCTTTTGAAGTACGAATGTCTTGCAGTATATTCACCTCTGTTGAGTTGTTTTTAAGAAAATAATGCCCCAAAACTCCAATCATCAAATCGGGTGAGATAAACTGTCCTTTTTCATCTACAAACATTACTCGGTCTGCATCGCCGTCAAATATTACTCCTATATCACTATTGTTAGCAAGAACCGATTTTTGCAAATCAACAATGTTCTTGGGGTCTAAAGGATTTGCTTCATGATTAGGGAAGCTGCCATCCAACTCTTTAAATAGGTAGCTTGGGTTTGAGCCCATGAGTTTCTCTACAAATAGAGCCGCCATTCCATTTGATGTGTCTATTGTGATGTTTAAGGTATTTAGCTTTGAATCAAAATAGGATTTTAAGAAATTTTCGTAAACATCATGTTTGTTAAATTCAATTTCGGAGCCTTTTGTTTTTGTGATTTCAATTTCATGATTAATCATCTGCTCTAGCTCATCAAGCCCATTAGCATAACCTATAGGAGTAGCATTAGTAGAAGATACTTTCATGCCATTATACTCTTTTCCATTATGTGATGCAGTAATCATCACTGAGGCTTCAAAATTATATTTTGCTGTAAGGAAATACACCATTGGTGTGGTCGTTAAACCGGCATTATATACATCGGCTCCTGCATCCATTATGCCATTGCTTAGAGCCTCGTAAATTTCAGGCGATGAAACCCGAACATCCCTTCCAATAAGTATTTTATTTGTTTTCAGTAAATCAGGAAGATAGAAGCCAATTTTATATGCATCTCTTTTATTAAAATCTGAATTATAGATTCCCCGAATATCGTATGCATGAAAGGCATTCATATTATTGAATTATTATTTTCTTAGTGGTAAAGCTATCATTAGAGCTGATACGTAATATGTATACTCCTTTAGCAAGAAAATCCTTAGGGTACATTTTAATGAAATTGTTACTAATAAGCTCACTGTAAACAATTCGTCCGCTTAAATCCATAATTTGTAATTGATTGTTATATGATTGGGATTGAGCAGTAATTGTGAATCCGTTCAAGCTAGGGTTTGGATATATTTTAACATTCACATTCTCTTTCTTAGTTGTTTCAACACCAACAAATTGTCGTACCGAATCGGCATACTCAATGGTAGTTAAAAGTCCGTTTAATGAAACTGTAGCTTTCAGAATGGGAAATGGAATTGATTTTGAATACCATGTATATTCGGTATGGCTTTGTGGGACACCAATATTTATCCCGCCAGTTGAATAGGCAATTGAATCTACTTGATAGATGTCTGTTTTAATACGAATACATTGAAAAGTACCATAAGGAGTGCTAATGCTTCCCCAGCCATCAACATGATTTACACGTTTTTTGATTTCTTTTAGTGACCCTATTGAAGGGATACTTATATTCCATGATGAAACACTGGAATCGCTATTCCCATATGCCATTGGAAAACGATATATATAATCGTCACTAGTAAAACTAATTGGTGTAGGTATTCCATTAATTTCTGCACCAAAACCAACTTGACGAAAGCTAGAAGTCTTTTTCTTAAAGAAATTATAGCCTTTTTCAATATTAATAGTTAGTATCTTAACATCATCTCTTTTACTAGCAAGATTCGCACTAACAAGGAATACAAGTTTGTATATCAATGGAGTAGAGCTCATGCCGACATATTTCTCTAAACGTTGAGATAGGGGCGTGAGTTGACTGTAATCCCATGTAAAATTTGTACCTGTTTGAGTAAAATTATAAGATTGCAAGTTTAATGCTTTACTCATGCGAATACTGTCATTGGCTGAAGGCATATCACCTTTTACAATTGTGATTTGACTTATTGATAATAGACTAAGAAAAAGGAAGATAATTGTGAAGTAGATTTTAATCATAATTACTAGTTTTTATTCGCTTCAAAGTTAAGTATAAAATTGATAGGTATTCTGATGATAAAGATCAATGAATTATTATCTAGCCATCAAAATTGACTTATTCTCATTTATTTACTATCTTTGCTAGGCTCACCTGTTTTAGTTATTATTAAAACTCTAAATCATGTCAAAACTACTTGTTATAGCAATATTTATTGTTCAGGCATTTACGGTGTTTGCTCAATCGCCTTTGGATTCATTGAAATACGAATTAAAATCATGTGAACATGATAGTTGTAGAGTTCGTAGTTTAATGAATCTTGCCTATAATTATCATAAATCAAAAGAAATTGATTCTGTAGAAAGTTGTTTCGATCAAATCTTACTTATAGGAAATCAGTCGGTTAAGAATTCTGTTATTGACACCATCTTTATTATATCATTATATGAGGAGAGTAAGAGTATAGCTAAATACTATTTTAATTATAAGGATGATTTTCGAATGTCAATAGTGTTTTTTGAGTTGGCAGTAAAGTTGTGTAAGTTGATTCATAATAATGCCTGTTTGGCGAATTCATATAAATGGATTGGAATAAATTATGAGTTATTAGGTGACTATGAAATAGCCATTTTTAATGTAAGAAAGTCTATTGATTTATATTTAATGGAAGGCGATAGTACGAATGCAGCATATAGTTTAATTGAGGTTGCAAATATTTACAGTAATTGGAGTCAGCCTTTAAGGGCTAAGGAGAATTATAAAAAATGCTTGGATATTTGCCTTCTTTGTGAGGACTCTGCAGGTATATCCGCATCCTACATAGGGCTTGGTAATATATTAATTGACCAAGGTAAATATGATGAGGCACTTGATTATTATAATAAATCATTGGCTCTAGAACATTTGCTGAATGGTAATGAGGGGATAGTTTTAGCATTATCTAGTATTGCTAGTATTTATTTGAAAAAGGATAATTATGAACTTGCCCTTGATTATTCATTTAAAGCTTTGAAATTAAGCAGGAAATCGGATTTAAAGTATAGAATATCTTTGGTATTAAGTCAGGTAGGGGATTTATATATCAAACTAAATGATTTTTATAATTCTGAAAAATACTTACTTGAGAGTCTTTCTTTATCACAAGAATTAGAGTTTAAGAAAATTGAACAGAAAGCTTTAAAAAGTTTGTCTGATTTATATATCGAAATGAAGGACTACAAAAAAGCCTATGACTATAGTAAATTATATCACCTAACAAAGGACTCCATTTTTAATGCTGAAAAATTTAAAGAGCTTTCTACCCTAGAGATTAAGTATGAAACGGCTGAAAAGAATAAAAAGATTTTACTTCAGAAAAATGAGATAGAAACAAGTAATCTAAAATTGCATCAAGAAAGGATAATTCGAAATATTTTTATTGTTGGGATATTAGTTGCATTATTGTTTTCAGTATATATTTATACTATTTACCGACAGAAGAAGAGAGCAAACGCGCTATTGGCTAAACAAAGAAACGAAATAGAGAAACAAAGAGATAGCATTCATTATCAGAAAAGTGTAATTGAAAAAATACATAAGCAAGTGAGTGAAAGTATTGATTATGCTACGAGACTGCAGAGATCAATACTGCCAGATGAGAGTGTATTAATCGAATATTTTCAGGATTATTTAGTTATTTTTATGCCTAAAGATAAAGTTTCAGGTGATTTTTTCTGGTGGCATAGAACTAAAAATAATACTATTATTACAGCTGCCGATTGTACGGGTCATGGTGTTCCTGGAGCATTCATGAGTATGTTGGGTGTTACTTTTCTTCGTGAAATTATCATTAAAAATGGAGAGTTATGTCCCAATATTATTTTGAAGCAATTACGTAATGAGATTATTACAGCTTTAGATCAATCAGGAAAGGTTGGTGAGCAGAAGGATGGAATGGATATGGCCTTGATAAATATTAACCATAGCTCAAGATTATTACAGTATTCAGGAGCCTACAATCCATTATATATCATTAGGAAAGAAGGTTTGAATAATATTATTCTTAAAGATAGGGGAGAGCTAACTGCTGTGAGTATTTATAATTCGTTCTCCTTATATGAGTTAAAAGCAGATAAGATGCCCATAGGTATTTATCAGCGCATGGATGATTTTAATTTACATGAAATTAAATTAGAGAAAGGTGATCGTATTTTTATGTTTTCAGATGGATATGCTGATCAATTTGGAGGACCTAAAGAGAAAAAGTTCAAGTATAATTCTTTTAGGAAAGTATTATTAGAAAGTGCGGGTCAAAATATGAATCAACAAAAAGCAGCATTAGAACTTGCTTTTTCACAATGGAAGGGAGATGTGGATCAAGTAGATGATATTGTAGTCCTCGGAATCGAGATCGCCTGATGATATTTTTAACTTAGGCTAAGTGTTTTTTCTATTCTATAAAATAGCAGAGCTAACCAATAGCTTGTATATTAAGATTACTGTGCCAACTTTTTAAACTCAAAAAAGCCCTCTAGC
>JAGLCR010000006.1 GCA_023146135.1 Bacteroidales bacterium | reverse complement strand
ATGTTTTCCTATGGAAACATTGAAATAACTAAAGAATTCAGTGTCAAGAAGAAATACTATGTTATTATACACCAGTATATTATACATATGGGTAGCGAAAATAGAATCAAATAATAAATATCAACTAAAAATAAGATGCGTTTGCCCTGGGCTGTATAGTGATTTGGAGCAATTATGTGTAAAATTACAATATAGATGAATTTATAAAAAGAAACCTATATTGAAGAATAATACAGGAGTGTGGGCGGCAGAAGACATATTCATTCCCAGTTCAATAGGTCCTATCATGGATTTTAATCTATATGAAACACCAGCACCCAGCACAATTGCATCGGAGTGAACAAATAGCTCTTCAAAAAGATCGCTAACAATGCTTGCGTTTACCTTAAGGTATAAATAGTGGTTTTTAATAAATTGGTATCGCAAATCTACTCGCCCCATTAATAAATTATTTGTTAGAGTGGCGGTATGTGGAAGACCAATAAATGATTTCATGTTTTTAAATTCATTCATTCCTGCTCCTCCAAGCATATACACATATCCAGTGCTTGATAAGTCTCCCCATGAGGCACCTAAAAATGCAGAGGGTAAAAATGAAATTTTATTAGAAACATTTACTACCGTAGCCATTTCTATATTGGCATAAAAAAGACCTTTGCTATTGTATTGAGTTAGTAAAACAGGATTTATTTTCAGAAAGCTTCCAGTAGTTGGAAAGTATTTGTTGTCGTACGAATCTAAAATATACTCACCTGATAGGTTAAAAAACGGATCCCCACGGTAAGATACAGGTACAACACTAATTTCAGAAGTAATATGAGCAAAATCCATTGTTCCCTTCAATATAAATACTGCATTATTAGAATAGTTAGAAAACAACAATAAATTAAGGGATGTAAAACTGATGAAATAATCTGCTTGTACAGATGTATTCGCATCATTATAAAACTTTACATGGTTGGATATATAATTTGCATCAATACCAAAGCCGAGATCTCTTCCACGATCCACAATATAACGAATACCCCCTGCAGGAACCGCTCCTACTTTCAGGCTAAAATCCCATCGTGAACCAGCAATTAGTTTATTTAATAACTGCAAATTGATAAGCAAGTTAGCACCTTGATCCGTATCATAACTAGCTCCTATATTAAACAAGCTATTATTATTTTCTTTTACTGATATGTCCAATTTATATCCATTATTACCTCTAATTAGTTTATAATTAATAAACTCGAAAAAATTACTGGCATAAAGTCTATCGACAGCCTCATTAATTTTTTCTACCGTATTTACCCCTGGTAAATTTATACTCAAACGGCTCACTATTAATTTTCTAGTTAGCTTTTCTAAACCCCTTATTTCAACATTAGTTATGTAAATAGTATCTGAAGTGTTAAGGTGTACAACTCGTTTTTTGTATTCGCGTTGCTTTTTTAATTCGGATGCCAGCCTTCTAATCTCATCAATATGCTGCATTGCAGCTATTTCACCTCTATGTATTACATCTGTAACATCATCGAAGCTCATTGCCGAAAGACCATTAATATCTGGTTTAATATATAAATCGGTAAGTCGTAAATTTGTATTGTATCGATCTTGCTGGTGAAAACTTGATATTTGATCTAAAATATCAAGTACACTAGATATTTCATCTATTTTATACAATGGAGCTCCTACATCTACTCCAATTACAAAATCAAGACCTTTAGCTAACATAATATCTACAGGAAAGTTGTTTACTATGCCACCATCTATAAGGCTCTGTCCATCAATTTCGATGGGGTTGAAAATAGAGGGAATTGACATAGTAGCACGAAGGGATTTTGATAAATCGCCACTCTCTATTAAAACAGTATCACCTGTTTCCAAATTCGTAGCGACACAGAAAAAGGGTGTTGGAAGATTCGAAAAATCCTTAATATCATTCACACTCCATGTCAAGCGATTTAATACATTAGTAACTAACTGACCTTCTTTAAGGCCCTTAGGTATTCCAGGTATGTAGCCAACTACAGGAAGGGTTAACAAATATCGATCGTAATCCTGCTTCTCTTCCAGAGGTAAGTCCTGACGCTCTTTTTCATCAGCAAGTAGTTTTTTCCAAGGCAATTCATGGCAAATTTTATCTAACTGATCTGGAGTATAACCCGTGGCGTAAAGTCCTCCAACGAGGCCTCCCATGCTGGTTCCTCCAATATAGTCAATAGGAATTCCTTCCCGCTCTAATACTTTCAATACTCCAACATGAGCCAAGCCTTTTGCGCCACCTCCACTTAAAACCAAGCCAATAGACATGGGCGTTGACTTTTCAACACTATCTGCCATATGAAAAACAAGAGTCGTATCAACCTTGGCACCTATCATGTCAGTCATGTTCAAAGTGTCGCCAGGTTGAACTTGAGCCTTTGTTATATTTGGAGTTAATAATGAAAGAATAAAAACTAAGGAAATTATATGGTAAAGTTTTGTCATAGCTCTATTGCGTTGGAATACAAAAGTACATTATTTTAGTAAATATGCAATTATTGTATTTTTGATAGGTTGGTAAATTCTTATTCCTATTTTTGTGCCAATGAATATTCAGAGTTTTCTACAATTTTACAAGAAGGATGCGCAGCTACAAGGAGTGGTGGAGGCATTACATGCGGAGCAAAAACATTTGCAATTAAAATCCCTAATGGGCTCGTCAAGAGCTGTGATTGCTAAGGCTATACAAGATTACGCCCCAGCTATATCGCTTTTTATTCTCCCTGATAAAGAGGCTGCTGCTTATTTCCTTAATGATTTGGAGCAACTAACTGAAGAGCTTGGAAAAAAGCTCTCTCAAAAAAAAGTGCTTTTTTACCCCACTGCTTATAAGCGAGCTTACGAAATAGAAAAAGTAGATAGCAATAATATTTTGCACCGAACTGAGGTGCTTAAACGTATTGGCTCATCGTCCAAAAATATAATGATAGTAACTTTCCCGGAGGCATTGGCCGAGAAAGTGGTAAGCAAGAGTTTTCTTGCCAAAAATATTATGCGATTAAAGGTTGGAGAGGAAATAACACAAGATTTTCTCTATGATTTATTAAGCACATTTGAATTTGAGCAAGTTGATTTTGTAGCTGAGCCGGGGCAGTTTTCTTTTCGTGGAGGTATAGTCGATGTGTTTTCCTTTTCCAATGATTATCCTTATCGTATCGAGTTTTTTGATGAAGAAGTAGAGAGTATTCGTTCGTTCGACCCCACATCTCAACGCTCACTTGAGCAGCATAACAGGATTCAGATACTGCCCAATATTCAAGATCGAACTATTGTGGAGAAACGTCAGAATTTTTTAAGTTTTCTTCCTCCTAATAGCCGTATTTGGGCTATGGACTTTGATTTTGTAAGGCAACGAATGGCCGAAGAATTTTCAAAATCGAAAATACTTTATAGTCAGCTCCAAGGAGAGGTTGAGCACTTAAGTCCTGATGAGTTGTTTTCGTCAGGTGATGATTTTGTGAGTGATATGAATCGACATCTTAGCCTTGAGTTAGGAAATCGTAGTTTCTTTAAAGATGCTAAGGAATTCCAGTTTGACTTTTCATTGCAGCCTGCTTTTCATAAAAACTTTGAACTTTTACTCAAAAATTTGGAAGATAATTCGGCTTCCCTAATAAAGAATTTTATCCTTGCAGATAATCCTCAACAGATTGAGCGCATTGGTAGCATATTCGATGATATGACAGCCGACGAGGAAGTAAAAGTGCAGTGGGAGCCAATCATGATTTCGTTGCACGAGGGCTTTATTGATAATAATTTACGATTGGCATGTTATACCGATCATCAGATATTTGAGCGCTATCATCGCTTCAAGCTAAAGGAACGCTTTAGCAATAAAGAGGCTATCACCCTTAAAGAACTGTATAATTTACAACCTGGCGATTTTGTAAGTCATGTCGATTATGGAATAGGTCGCTTTGGAGGGCTTGAGAAAATCACTAATGATGGTAAAGAACAGGAATCCATTCGATTACATTATAAAAATGATGATTTGCTTTATGTGAGTATTCATTCGCTACATCGCATTTCAAAATATGTGGGAAAGGATGGAACCGAGCCTAAGCTGAGTAAACTTGGCTCCAAAGCATGGGCTAAGCTCAAACAAAAAACTAAAAGTAGGGTAAAAGATATTGCTAAAGAGCTTATCTCTCTTTATGCCAAGCGCAAGGCTTCCAGGGGCTTTAGTTTTGAGCCCGATACTTTTATGCAAACAGAGTTGGAAGCTTCATTCTTTTTTGATGACACTCCTGACCAAACTACGGCTACTATTGATTTTAAGCGTGATATGGAAAGTGATAGTCCCATGGACCGATTGGTATGTGGTGATGTGGGTTTTGGTAAAACCGAAATAGCCATTCGTGCTGCTTTCAAAGCGGTGGCTGATAATAAGCAAGTGGCAGTATTGGTGCCAACAACCATATTAGCACTACAGCATTATAATACTTTCAAGGCTCGGCTTAAGAATTTCCCTGCCAATGTGGATTATATTAATCGGTTTAAGTCGGCTAAGCAGCAGAAAGAAACATTGGCGAACCTGGCTTCTGGGAAGATAGATATTTTGATTGGTACACATCGAATAGTTAGTAAGGATGTGAATTTTAAGGACCTCGGATTATTGATTATTGATGAAGAGCAAAAATTTGGCGTAGCCATAAAAGAAAAGCTCAAAGGGATGAAAATCAATGTGGACACCCTTACCCTTACCGCCACACCCATACCCCGAACTTTGCAATTTTCGTTAATGGGAGCAAGAGATATGTCCATTATCAATACTCCTCCACCCAACCGTCATCCTGTACAAACCGAACTGCACTCTATTAATGAGGATACTATTCGTGATGCAATAAACTATGAATTATCGCGTCGAGGACAGGTATATGTAATCAATAATAGGATACAGAATATTTACGAAATAGCAAATGTAATTGAGCGACTGGTGCCACAAGCAAGGGTTGCTGTGGGGCATGGACAAATGGAAGGGCATAAGTTGGAAAAAACCATGATGGATTTTATTGCTGGTGATTTCGATGTATTGGTAGCCACTACAATTGTTGAGTCTGGTTTGGATATTCCCAATGCCAATACCATGATAATATATGATGCGCAGAATTATGGTTTAAGTGACTTGCATCAGTTGCGTGGTAGGGTAGGAAGAACCAATAAAAAGGCCTTTTGTTATTTGCTTGCTCCACCAATAGCTGCTTTAAGCAATGAGGCGCGCAAACGACTGCAAGCCATTGAAGAATTCTCAGAGCTTGGATCAGGCTTTAACATCTCGATGCGTGATTTGGATATTCGGGGAGCAGGAAATATCTTAGGTGGCGAACAAAGTGGTTTTATTTCTGAAATTGGTTTCGAAATGTTTCATCAAGTGATGGACGAGGCCATTCAGGAATTGAAGGAAAACGAGTTTAAGGATTTGTTTAAAGAAGAAATAAAAGATAAGGTTTGGGTGCGAGATAGTCGTATCGAATCGGATTTAGAGCTGTTGATTCCCAACGAATATGTGTTTCAAACAGCAGAGCGTCTTGTATTATACAAAACATTGGACGCTTGCAAAACGGAAGAAGATATCCAAAAGTTTATCTTGGATATTGAGGATCGATTTGGTAAGATTCCCAAAGCCTTGTGGTCGCTAATAGATACCATACGCTTGCGTTGGTATGCACAGGATCTAGGCTTCGAAAAATTGATATTAAAGAATAATACTTTTATTGCCTGGCTTGTTCTTAATCAACAATCTGATTTTTATTCGAGTCCAATATTTGCTAGTATTATTGCCTATATGCAAGCCAATCCTAGTTTTGCTCAAATGAAAGAAAAGAACGGTAAGCTGAGTCTGAATTTTGGAAAAACACCTAGTGTAAAAATTGCTTTGGAAAAGTTGAAAGAAATGAAGGAGCATGTTTTGTAGATTATCTTTGATAGGCTCAGGGGCCTTCCTTCGGCGGGCTCAGCTTGTAGACTGCTGGAATTGTTTTTGCTAGGCGTCGGCCCTTCGACAGGCTCAGGGACCTTCCTTCGGCTCAGGGACCACCTTTCGACGGGGTCAGGGACCTTAGAGCAAGCAATCTTCTAATTTTTAACAATGGATTTTCCAATCTATCATTAAAAATTGACCTACATTTGCAACACAAATACTGTACATTATGAAACTGAAAACAAGCCCATTTTTCACTCTGCTTATTATCCTAATATCGCTTTCTCTATCCTTTACAAGTTCGTGCAAAAAAGAGAATAGTATGGAGGCTGTAATTACTGTAAAACTAATGAAAGATACCACTCAAAGAATCGCTGGAGCTCATGTTGTTATGAGTCAAGGGGATATTACTGTGGAGGGCACAACCGATGCAAGTGGAGTGTTTAAGCACACCTTTGAACTTCCTATCGTACTTAATGTTGTTGCTACAATGGACACATTACAAGGATTAGGAAGTGTAGCAATTGGTGAATACTTAGAGCCTGCTCACAAAACAATTTTGCTTAAATAAATCAAGCTTTTTTAAACTAATAAGACTCTTTTTCATAGATGAAAAAGAGTCTCAAAAGCACTACTCCAATTTTATTTTCCTGATAGATTCATTGACTGACAAACATTTTATCGCAACAGCGAAAGAAACAAACTATGTGTTATTTATTTTTGGGAAGAAGTCATAAAAAAGGAAATTAAAGAACCTATCAGATGCGACAAAGATAACATATTGGAGTAGGGTGCATTCACAGTAATTCTGTTGTATTTGCTAGGTGAATTACTTGTTTTTCAAATAAGCCGTAATTAATTGCAGTAGAATTACCTTTGTGGGATTATGTTTTTAATAAAATCATATAAAATAAATGACCTCCAAATGTACTAGTCATTTTACTATATTTGCCCACAGACATTAAAAAAATAACAATAATGAAAACACTCTCAAAACTCCTATTATCCGCTTTTTTTCTTATAAGTTTAAATTCGTTTGCTCAAGACTCTACAAAAGTAGACTCTGCTGATTATTCGCAATGGTCGCATGGTGATATAGCGCTTGATACTGTGGTAGGTATTAGCCTTGACAGAGCTTATGAATATGCAAAAAAGAACAACAAAACCGCCAAAGTAGTTATTGTAGCTATTATCGATTCGGGAGTAGATACTGCTCATGAAGATTTGAAAGATCGTCTTTGGGTTAATGCTAAGGAAATTCCTTATAATGGTATTGATGATGATAAAAATGGATATATCGACGATGTGCATGGCTGGAATTTTATAGGTAATGCCGATGGTAAAAATGTTAATGGTGATACTTGGGAGTTGACAAGGCTATATGCTAAGTACAAAGCCAAGTATAATAAGAAAACAAAAAAAGAAATTGCCAAGGAGGATCTAAAGGAGTATAACGAATGGTTAATAATAGAAAAGGATTATAAAACTCAGAGAAAAGATAGTAAGGATGCTGTAAAAAACTATGAGTCGTATTTAGGGGCAATAAAAAACTCCAATGAGATATTAGAGAAGCATTTAGGTGCCAATTTTACTAAAGAGGATGTGGAATCTATTAATACCACTAGTGATAAGTTGAAATGGGCTAAACAAATGTATGAATACTTTGAGGGCGACCCAAAACCCATTGAAGAAGCCTTGGAATATCATCAAAAATTACTGTCGCAGAAGCTTAACACTCGTTTCAAGTCGCGACATATTGTGGGTGATAATGTGAGCGATATTAACGATCGAAATTATGGAAACAATGATGTTACTGCTGAGACATCGAGCCACGGAACAGGCGTTGCTGGAATTGTAGGTGCTACACGCGATAATGGAATAGGGATACAAGGAATTGCTGATAGTGTGCGCTTAATGGTAGTTAGAGTAGTGCCAGGTGGTGATGAGCGAGACAAAGATGTGGCATTAGGAATTCGTTATGCTGTGGATAATGGAGCTCAAATTATTAACGGAAGCTTTGGTAAAAGCTACTCGCCTCATAAGGTGTTTGTGGATAGCGCAGTGCGATATGCTGAGCGTCATGGTGTTTTAATAATTCACGCTGCAGGCAATAATGCTGATAATAATGATAAAGTAACGCACTTCCCTACGCCAGAATATGCAGATGGACAGTTTGTTAACAATTGGATTGATGTGGGTGCCTCCTCGAGCAAATTAGGACTAAAGCTTCCCGCTAGCTTTAGCAACTATGGCCGAAATTCGGTAGATATTTTTGCTCCAGGAGTAAATATTCGTTCCACAAGTCCAAAGAACAAATACAATGTAAGTAGCGGAACAAGTGATGCATCTCCTGTAGTAGCCGGTGTTGCGGCCTTGGTGCTTTCTTATTATCCAAATTTGACAGCAGTACAGTTAAAAGATATAATTTTGCAATCGGCAGTTTTATATTCAAAGCAGAAAGTGTTGATTCCGGGTTCTGATAAAAAGAAAACCAAGTTTAAGAAATTAAGCAAAACTGCAGGAGTTGTGAATGCGTATGAGGCCATGAAATTGGCCGAGTCGCTTTATGGAAATAAATAGTTCAGTGGCCGCGATTATGTGGAAACAAAATTGCGACTTTTTACTTTAGCGTATGCATAAAAGCATCAATCTCCTCTTTGCTCGTATCCCAAGAACACATTAGTCGGTATTCATTTTTGCTTTCATTCCAGGGGTAAAAGAAGTGGGCATTTTGCATTTTTACTGCAAGCCTTTTAGGTATGATTGCCCAGATACCATTTGATTCTACTTTTTGTGAAAATGTAATTTCAGGAATTTCCTGCAATCGCAGGGCAAGATATTGAGCCATTTCATTTGCCTGCTGTGCATTTTTCCTCCACACCTCGTTTTTTAATAGCGCGATAAATTGTGTAGCAATAAATCGCATTTTTGAGTGTAGTTGCATTCCTTGCTTACGATAAAGCTCAAAATGTTTGGCCAATTCAGGCTTTAGGAAAACCACTGCCTCGCCAAACATCATTCCATTTTTGGTTCCCCCAAAAGATAGCATATCCACTCCAGTATTTGTTATCATGCTCTTAAAATCAGTATTTAGAGCTACTACAGCATTGGCAATACGTGCACCATCCACATGTAAAAGTAAATTGTGTTTATGAGCAAAATCAGCGAGCTCCTTTATCTCATCAATAGTATAAATTGTTCCTAGCTCGCTTGCCTGAGTAATGGTAATAACCTTAGGTACGGATTGATGTGGTGCTCTATTAAACTCAATATAGGGAAAGATATCAGTGGGTTTTAGTTTTCCATTATCTGTGGGGATATCCAAAAGTTTTGCTCCTGATATATTTTCAAAACCACCACATTCGTCCATATTTATATGTGCATGCTCTGAGCAAATAACTGCATTGAAGGATGATGATACTGTGTTTAATGCCAGTATATTGGCTGCGGTACCATTATATACAAAAAAGGTCTCGGCCTGTGATCCAAAAAGTTTTTTGAATTCCTGATTGGCCACCTTTGTGTAGTCATCATCGCCATAGGCAGCTGCATAGTTATTGTTGGCTTTTACAATGGCTTCCATTACCTCAGGGCAAGCTGCTGCCCAGTTATCGCTTGCAAATGATTTGTTCATAATCGGTTTTTGATTGCTTTGAGCAAATGTAAGTGATTTTTTATAATTTCATGCTTGATATTTTTTGTTAGTTTTGGCAAGTAAATTACCATTGAGGATAATTTTTATTAGAAACTGCACAAAAGGACTAAATGAGTAAAATTGCATCCAAAAAAATGAAAAGCATCTTTGTGCTATTCGCACTTATATACTTTTTTTCGAATAATGTAAATGCCCAAGATTATATTGGTAGCAAGCAATTGCGCGATAGTAGTGAGCAGGAACTCTATTTGCGTATTGAGAATGCAAACTTTGTTCGTGACCGTGAGTTGTATTCTAATTTTACCAATGGTTTTGTAAATTTAGGTTTTTTCGTAAAGCCTACTTTGGAGTACTACCTAACGCGCAATACGCGAATCAATGCAGGCGTATATTTCTTGAAGTTTTCAGGAGGTGATGGTTTTACTCAGGCTATTCCCATTCTATCGGTTCAGCAGAGGCTTTTCAAGCATCTTGATTTAGTTATGGGAAGTATTTATAGTACAAATAGCCATGATTTGGACGAGCCAATATTTAAAATGGACAACTACTATTTGCATAATATTGAATATGGGGTGCAGTTTTTATTTAATTCAAAAATATTTGATGCTGATTTGTGGCTCAACTGGGAGCAACATATATTCGAGGGCGATCCTTTTCAGGAAAAGTTTCAATTGGGCTTTTCTTCCAAACTAAAACTTGGAAAGAATCATTTTCAGGTGGAGGTGCCATTGCAGCTTTTTACATTACATAAAGGAGGGCAAATTGATGCAAGCCCCGATCCAGCGATTTCCATTTTTAACGGGGCTACAGGCATGCACTTCATCTACAATATTAATAAAAATAACGCCATTCGTCTTGAGCCTATGTTGTATAGTTATAAGGCTTTACGTATGCCAAATACTGGCGCTTACGAAAATGTTTGGCGAAATGGTGAAGGATATTATCTTAAACTTCGCTATGTAAATCCGTATTTTCAATTTATGCTTGCTTATTGGCATGGACATAAATTTGTGGCCCCCAAAGGTGATTTCCTTTTTCAAAGTGTTTCAGAATCAGACTCCACCTTTAGTCAGGAATATCGTAAACTGCTTAACCTGAAATTTATTTTCAATTATCCTGTTTCCAAATATATTAATATTCAACTTCGTACTGATGAGTATTACGATTTAATGACTAATAAAATGAATCACTCCTACAGCCTGTTTTTCATTATTAATCAGTCGTTTTTTATTAGCCGCATAAAAACGCGTGAAGAGGCGCTGCTTTAGTTTATTATGCCTTATTTTACCAATATAAGTTAATATTAACTATTTTTGTAATTATGAGAATTGCTATAGTGTTATCTGCATTATTATTTGTCCTAATGTCTTTTACCGCAGTAGATATGGAGCATCAAATAAATAGTAATGATAGTTCTGTTATTATTGTAGATAATGCTGTTGATAGTCAGCAATCATTACAAATACTTATTGATAGTATTGTAGATAGTGAGGCTTATAATACTAAAGCTATTCTATGCCTAAAAATAGCATGGGAATTGAAGAGCTCTGATTGGGATAGATGTTCCAAGTATATTGATAATGCAGAGTTTAATGCCAAGAAATATAATAAACAAGATTTTCTGATTGCTATTTATACTGATATTGCTGACCTATATTATGATAAGGATCTATTGGATATATCCTTAAAATATTACACAAATGCATATAATTTATACGACAAGAATAACTCCAGTAGTGAGAAACACGACCTTGAGAATGATATAGCCATAATATATGCTAAGTTGAAGAAAACGGACCAAGCATTCTACTTTTTTCAGAGAGTATATATTTATAAGAACAAGCTGAACGATACTTTAGGTATAGCAAAGTTATATAATAATTTGGGATTATTGTTTTTTGAAACAAATATTGATTCGTCAATATATTATTTTGAAAAGAGTTTAGATCTAGTATATCAAATAGATAATAAAATATTAAGTGTTTATGTATTTACAAATATTGCCAAATGTTACTCTATCCTTGGTAATACCGCTCGAACTGATTTTTACAGTAAAAAAGCATTATCATTTATAGATGATGTGCCTCAAAATGTAAAGGCATGGGTATATAAAACAGTTTCTGAAGAATATTTTCAAAGAAATAAGATAGATTCGTGTATTTATTATGCAAATAAATCAAAAGATATTCTTAAATCAAATAAATACACTTTCAGTTATTTGGATTTGAACAGGACACTTTATAAAGCTTATTTAGAGAAAGAGGATTATAAAAAGGCGAGTATGTATTTTGTAATATACGACCAAATAAGAGATAGCTTAAATATAGAACAGAAGGCTGTAAATGCCGAAAAGATAAAACTAGAGCAAGAATTTATTATAAAAGATCAAATAAGAGACCTTGAAGAGAGTAAAAGAAAGAATAAAAATATAATTATTAGCTTTGGCCTTATAGTGAGTTTATTCGTATTAATAATTCTTCTCACAAAAAATAAAAGCAGGCTTCAAAAATCTAAGTTGGAGAAGAAACTCATTGAAGCAAAAAGAGATGAGCTGAATCAAGACCTAGAATCGAAAAAGGGAATACTAATTGCTAAGGCTATGAAAGAAATTCATAGAACAGAGTTTATACAAGATATCTTGATAGATTTAAAAGAGATAAAATTAAAAGCTGTAAAAAAAGAGACCCAACAGGCAATTGAAATTATCCAAAAGAGATTAGAAAAAGGAACTTCAAATAATATATGGGAAGAGTTTGAGTTAAGTTTAGAGCAAGTACATAAGAGATTTTTTAGTAATTTAACAGAGAAACACCCCACACTAACTTCTAAAGATAAGCGTCTATGCGCATTATTAGTTTTAAACTTAACGTCAAAAGAAATTGCACAAATTACAGGTCAGGATTTTAAAACTGTAGAAAATGCAAGAACTCGATTGCGTAAAAAACTTAATCTTACCAACACCAAAACAGACCTCATTGTCTATTTAAATGAGCTAAAATAGCTTACTTTCCCTATCTACTTTATAGCTACATATAAGATTTAGCTGATTTTGCAAAACTCAGTATAAAGCTAATTATAAATGTATTAGAATTAATTGAGTGTAGATAGCATATGTAATTTGTATAATTGAGTGTTTTATCCACAGCCAATTTTTAGGTTATCATCAGCTTCTGTCTCACTTTTGCACTTCTTAAATTAATATAGTTATCGAATGAAAAATATTAAACCTAAAAGTATAAAAGATTTAATTGTAGATAATATGGTTAAAAAATCTGCATTAATTAAGGTTGTGAAATCTTTAGAATCAAATACTATAATTGTAAAGAGTGTAAATAATAATTTAAAACGTTAGAATATGAAAAGAGTAACATTTTTAATTGCATTAATTGTACTTACTATAAGTGTAAATGCACAATGGACAACAAACACAGCAGTAAATACCGAGGTGAGCTCATTTGCTGGTACTGACCAAGACATAGAAACAATAGAATTAAGTGATGGAAGCACAGCAGTTGTTTTTTGGAAAACGGTAGCTCCTCCAATAAATTACGAATTACGCTTGCAAGTATTAAACTCAGCAGGGGTAGAACAATTAGGAAGTGTAGGAGTATTATTAAGTAATAGCATTCCAATGTCTTCTTATATTAATCAATGGCAGTTGGTTAGAGATGCGAGTGATAATTTATATGTAGGTGTTACTGCCACAAGCAATGATTCTGCCTTGGCGTTTAAGTTTGATGCTCAAGGAAATCATTTATGGTCTGCTGCTGGTATACATTTAGGAGTTGGTTTTAGTGTAAAAATTCTTCCATTGAGTAGTGGAAATGCTGCAATTACGTGGATGAGTACTTCGACTTACACTTCTTATATACAATTGTATAATACAACTGGCACTCCAATTTGGACGAGCAATACAGAAACTTGGCCAACTAATGTAACAATTCCCGGAAATTTATTTGAATTATCAAATGGAGATATAGTTTCTGTTTTTCATAAGAAAGGAACTTATTCTGTTAATTCAACATTATATGCTCAAAGATTTAATAGTAGCGGTTCTTCTGTATGGACAACACCAACTCAGCTTTCCACAAAGACTACTGTTTATAATAGAATTTATAGTGGAGCTCAAAGCAGCGATACTGTGTTCTTTGGTTATATCGGAAAACAGAATAATAGATTTGATGCTTGTATTCAGCGTATAAATCCTGATGGAACTATTCCTTGGGGTGCAAATGGACAAGATTTTGATGTAAATACAACAGATTTTGAGATGGATGTTAAGATTGCTACTGAAGAGAATTCTCAAAACTTATGGGCAATGTGTACCTACACAAATACATCTCAAACAGCAGCTGGTGAGTATATTCAGAAAATAGATATTCCAACAGGTAATCGTTTATTATCAAATACTGCAAAAGTTTTATTCCCAATAGGAACAAACTATACACATGCCAATAAGCTATTTGTTTATAATGATAGACCATTCTTTCTTTTGGAAAAAGGAGTTAATAATGGTGTAAGTGCAACATACTTAGACGTTGTAATGCTAGACCAAGTTGGTAATTTTGTATGGACTGATACTTCAAAAGCTATTGCAAGTAATGTTGGTACTAACAAAGGACAGCCTAAAATTAATGCAAAAATTGGTAATAATTCTGTAATAGTATTTATTGAGAATAAAGGTACTGGTACTTTTTCAAAGATATATGCTCAGAACTTTGTAGATACAATGATATTAAGTAATGATGCTGAGGTTGTTTCTTATAGCTTGCCAGCTCAAGACACCTCTTTTATTGACGCTTCTAAGGATTCGATAATGGTATTTATGCCACTAGGAATGGGCTATCCAGTTAGCTTAGCTGCAAATTTCTCACTGTCAAATTTTGCCAATTCAATGGTGGGATCTACGGTACAAAATAGTACATCTACAACTAATACATGGAGTGATAGCACTACTGCCGTTCAGTATAAAGTTATTGCACAAGATGGCTTTATAAGAACATGGAATGTGTATGTTACTGCAAGAACGGCTGCTTCTAATGCTGCTGAGATTATTGATTATAATTTGCCGTCTCAACTATCTTCAACTATTGTAAATTCTAATGATTCTATAGTTGTAGTTATGCCAATAAATACTCTTTATCCAATAACTTTGGCTGCAGAGTTTTTATTATCTAATAATGCTACTGCTTTAGTTGGTGGAACTATACAGGATAGTGCAGTAACTAGTAATACTTGGAATGATAGTATTGTTCCTGTTATATACGAAGTAACAGCAGAAGATGGTATTACTACTAGAATTTGGAAAGTATATGTTGTAGCGCCTAATAATGTTGGTTTTAATGATATTAAGATTAAGGATTATAAATTAACATATAACAACCCTATTGAAAATGAATTATTCATTAATTCAGATAAGATTATTAATAAAATATTAGTAGTTGATGCTTTAGGTAGAACTATTTATCAGCAGGAGAATATAAAGGATAATAATTATAGAATTAACACTTCTAATTGGAATGCTGGAATGTATATCATTATTATTGATAATAATAGTTCATATAAAGTGATTAAGAACTAAATCCGATATTGTAAATACCATTTTGGTAAATCCCCAATAAATAATGGCTGCTAGATTTTTTCTAGCGGCCTTTTTTCTTATGACATCAAATTCAGTCCATATCCATAATATATATTACATCGATATGTAAGGAATATGCATTTTCTTTGTCTAAGTATTTATAGACACTACAAGCCAATGTTATAATGGCCTTGTTGAAACAGAATATTAATGATAAAAACAGAATAATATGTCAGAGCAAAATTTATGCACCATGCCCATGCAAGTGAAGATTCACGGCAAAAGCGAAAGTGCTACAAGAATAAATATAAGCGCAGGAAAATTTAAAATGATAATAGATGAGCCCGAACAAATGGGAGGGAGTAATCTTGGCCCCAGTCCTGTGCAAGTGTTATTAATGGCCTTGGCTGGCTGCTTGAATGTAACAGCTCACGAGGTTGCCAAGCAAAGAGAGTTGGGCTTAAAATCACTTAGTATTGAGATAGAAGGTAATCTTGATGCGTGTACATTTATGGGATGTAATGACGAAAATCGAGCAGGTTTTGAAAATATAAGTGTGAATATGAATGCAAAGTTTGAGAAGTTTCTAATGCAAGAGACCATCGATTCGTGGTTGGAAGAAACGGAAAGGCGTTGTCCTGTAACCGACAATATACAAAGCATGACTAATATTGAATTGAGCTTAAAGTAAAACCTATGTGGCATTATGCCAATAAGGTATTATTGCTAAAAAAAAAGGAGTTCTGTAAGAACTCCTTTTTTTTTAATATGAAATTACATTTAATTTACAATCACTTTGCCATAGTATACCATTTTTGCAGATGTGTTTAATCGTATGATATACATTCCCTTGGCTAGGGTTTGAAGATTAACCTTATGTTGCCAATTGCCTCGTACACCAAATTTATTGTACAATACTTCAGCTCCTAAATTATTAAATATTCTCAGCTCAACTTCTTGCGGTGTTGATGAAAATGATTCAAGAGTGAATAGTCCTTTATTGGGGTTTGGATAAATCTTGAGATTCATTTCAGAAAGATTCCAAGAGTCTCCAAAACCATCAACCGAAGAAGTATTTGCTAGGTTTGACCGAGAGGTGTTATAAGCAATACTTGCTTTTGCTAGTACAGAGTCGGGATAGCAGCTAATTGGTGACACCACTTCTATTTGATAGTAAACATTTCCAAGCGGAGGATTTACATCGGTATAAGAATGTAGTGTGCTTTGAATTTGAGTCAATAAGGTCATTTGTGTACTATCAGTACCACGATAAATATTATATGTTCCAAAGCTAAATCCTTCATAACCATCCCATATAAGGTTCCATGTACTATTCATTCCCATATTGATACTTAGGTGGTTTGTTTTATGAAAATCGCTCAAAGGAGTTTCATTGCCACAAGTATCCACAGCCGACATTTTATAACGATAGGCCTGCTGCAAAGGATTTGAGTTTGCATCGATATACATGCTTGTTTCCGTGATGTCTTTGGTTGCAACCAACTGATATTGGTTTGCCACAAAGGTTTCCTTATAAATGCGGTACTCTGTAATTAAAGGGTTGTTTGTGCGTTGCCAAATAATTCGATTTTTATTTGTTGCACTATCTACACCTACAATACAAATTTCAGGAATTGCAATAAGACTTGAATTTACAGTAAAATCTGATGATGTATTTATACAGCCATTATTGTCAGTTCCTGTTACGGTATATTGTCCTGATTGTTTAACGAAGATACTTGATGAAGTATCACCCGTATTCCATAAGTATGCATTAAAGGGGGCTGAGGTTACGAGCTCCATACTGTCGTTAGTACAGGGAGTAATGCTTCCAATTGAAGTAATAATTGGAGTTTGTGAGGGATAATTTATCAGTGAAAAATAGGCTGATAATTTACTACATACCGTATCTGTTAGCATAACCTGATATATTCCGGCAAGACTTGCATAGTATATAGAATCGTTAGCTCCGCTAAGGATAACCCCATTCCTAATCCAATTATATGTGGCAGAGGAATTAGATGTAGCACTAAGGCGAATACTATCATTCTGACAAATTACGGCCTGACCAGCAGGACTTATATTTGCCACTAAAGTACAAGGATTTACACCCCCACCACTACAACTAATATAGTCGATTTTGCTCAGAGTATCGAAACAGCCTGTGATGGTGTCAGTAGCTTTTGCAGCAACGGAATAAACACCATTAAAGCCATAGCTATATGCTGGGTTTACATCAGTTGAAAAAGAGCCATTTCCAAAATACCAATCCCATCTGTAGTGGGATGCATTGCTTGTTTGGTTTTGTATACTTACATTAAAAGGTGGTGAAGTAAAGCTTTGAGGCGTTGCTGTAAAAGCAATACCAAATGTGGATGGATTTACTTGTATAAAAATTGAATCCATTGCATTGGGGCTTATTCCACCATCAGAAGCTTCCACAAAATACCAATCAGAAATGCTGGGTGTAATTTGGATGGTATTTCCTGTTCCAATTGTCCCCCCAATATTAGACGACCAATTATATGTGTATGTTGATCCACCACCTAATGCCCAGGCAGATAGATTAACTAACTCTCCAGTACAGATAGTATCATCCGATGCGATAATATTAACATCGATCTGATTACCAAGCTGAAACCCTTGATGTATAGCACTATTATTTGTTGTTTGAAAACCAAAAATAACAGCCTCACCAAGAGTGTAGTCAATGCTTCCATTAGCATTTTCGAAATACGTTCCGCTTGACGAAATCACCTGCTGGGCAAAGGCAGGAATCGTCGTCAGCAGAGCTAACCAAACTAATAATATATTTTTCATATTAGTTTGTTTTAGTGCTTGTTGATTGATATTGCTCTTCGGTATCTGCCGCAGGAGTTTTTGCCCTTTCCTTTTCCTGCTTAATTATACTTTGGCTATTAGCTACTTTTTTCTTCATCATTTCTGTACCCTGACTATTATGTTTTGGATAAACTCTTTCAGAGGATGATTTATCATAAAGCTCAGGATGTAGATATTTACCCTTTTCATTCTCTGGTTTATTTTGCTCTGGAGTAATTCGATTTTGCTTAGCATAGCGGTCATTTCTAACAGCTGTTACTTGCCAGCTAATCTTCACATTGGGCTTGTCTGTTTGCACTACGAAGGTGTTTCCATTAATCTCCTCTTTCACTATTGCTTGAGCAAATTGCCCAATAGGTGTTAGTTGATAACGAAAATCTTTGTTCACAGTTTCGAAATAGGAAGGTAACACTACGGTTGCCATTCCTTGCGCGTCTGTTGTGATATTTCCTGAATATACATTCATCATCTCTGGACTTTCCACAAAACTATGTACCAAGTATTTATTCTCAGGATCTAAAGGATGATCTATTTTGAAAGTACCACTTGCTTTCGAAATGCTACCACTCACGTTAAGATTACCTGTTATGGTCACATCTCCTTCAAAGAAGCCAGCATAATTCGCTGTAGTTCCGTTAGATGCTTCAGCAAATATACCATAGTTCACACTCCCTATATATGATGCGTCGGCAAATACTCCATAGTTTGTATCTGCATTGGCGGCATATCCGTAGATACCAATATTAATACTGTCGGCTGTTGCGCTACCAAAAGCCCATCCACCAACACCAATATTTTTTTTGCCAGTAGAATTTACTGATCCATCAACTCCTTGATTAAAAGTTAATGAATGATTGTTTCCTAGCTCGCCAAATACGCCTGTAGCTGTACCGCTACCATCTGCTGCTGCCCATGCTTTACCATGTACACCATAGTTAGAATTGCCAGAGCCACCACCTTGACCATGAACACCCATTATATATGGAGTAAAACTTGGATTGTTTTGACTGTCAAAGATAGCACTACCTATTATACCGTAGTTGGCAATTTTATTTCCACTTGCCCAGCCTTCTACTCCACTATTTCTGCCATCAATGCCATTTCCTGTTCCTTCTGACTTAAAATAACCTCCTTGATTATGTCTTCCCACATTACTTGATGTAGAGCCTTCTACAGCTCTATTTACATTAGTTGAGCTATCGGCATAGGCTGCAATCCCTACATTAAATCCAGAGGTGTTCACATCACTATAGGCATGAAATTGACCGCCAAAATTGTTTGATGAAGTATTGCTTCCTTGTGCTTTTGACCATGTACCAATATTATATTGACCACCGCCATAAGCCTCTGAATAAACGCCATAATGATCTCCTTGTCCTGCTCCATCATAATCATCCCAATTTGCTCTCGCTGTAAATCGAGCTCCATAATTAGGGTTAGTTGTGTTGTTATGTGATAGTCCAAAGCTTCTCACACCACAGTTGAAACCTCCACCTTTTGCTTCAGCTCTAACACCATAATGACTTCCTATTCCAACACCATTTGTTGTATCATAATCTCCACGAGCTTCAAAACTACCCGCAGTATGCCAGAAATTATTATTGGAGTTTGAAACAGATACACCTCGTACTCCTATATTTTCACCATTATCAAGATGCGACTCTCCAGCAACAGCAATAGCGTAGTCGCCAAAGCCATATGAATTTCCATAGATTGCTCTACCAGCAGTTGATGTATTGGTTGCCAACTCGCTATATAAACCCACATTATTATAATTGTTTGCACTTGTTGCAATAGTTTTACCTTTCACGGCCATTCCTCCATACGAAAGAGCATAAACGCCAATGGTGGTGTCACTATTATTCGATTGTTTCACTTTAAGTTTTGCATCGTCGTCGTAGGTTCCTATACTTACCGAGCCGTTATTATGTAAGGTCAACTTGGAGCCTCCATTATGTCGAAATTGCATTTGCTGATATGCTGCATTAACAAGTATTTCCGACTTATTGAATCCGATACTGTCATTAATAAACATAATAGAAGCCTCTGAGCCACCGTGCAAATTAAGAAGACCATTGTTTCCTCCATTGAACAGCGTATCTTGAATATGTAGGCTTGAAGTTGGGTTGCTAGTACCTATTCCAACCTTATCATCTATAAGAAATACCTGATTAGCTTGTCGTGTCCAAATGCTATCTGAACCATCAAGCAATACCCAGTTGCCATTTGATAAATAAAGTGTATCATTTGAAAAGCTAAGTAATTGTAATTCATTGGTAGTATCACCATCAATTTCATCATAGCTATTTACTCTTTCGGCATATAAAGCATAAGGTACGCTTTGCAATTGACTTATGCCAAGAAATTGATAGTTACTGCCTCCTGCAAAATCAACATCTACCTTTACAAAGTGACTTGAACTTCCCCAGTCAATATTATCGAAAACACCAGAAAGGTTGGTTCCTTCTCCCAATATTAAATTAACTACTCCAAAAGCATTGGTTGTAACATTATGTGTTTCAGAGAAAACGACTGTACCTGTTACGGAGTTTTCCAAGATTGACATTCTAATACCCACGTTCTGATTTGTGATAATCTGATTATTGGTATTGCGTAATACCGCTTGGTAGTTAATACCACTTGGCGCTTGCGCCATGGCAAAATCACTTGCAATCAAAATGAAGACAAGTAGAATAAGTGTAATCGTTTTTCTCATAATACATAAGTGTTTGGTTAAAATTTTATAGAATGTCTATTAACAGTTTTTTTAAATTGTGCAGCTAAACGGCTTGCAAGGTACGACACAATACTATGTTTTACAAATGCTTAAATCAAATAATGCGGAATTATACTAGTTTAGGCTCGTTCTTAATAGGCTGATTATAGCCTAGTTCCTTTGTATATCAATACATGCAGGCGTATTATATACATTAATTGTTAGTGAATACTCACAAGGAAAATATAATTATTAAATGAAAATATATTTTTCACTTTGTCAAGGTAATTTCATAAACATAGAGTTAATTGCAGCTATGATTTGCATGATGAAATATGTCGTGCCAAAAATTTAGTTTAATGCTACTTTATTTAGAATTAAACTAAATATCAGTACTTAATTACGCTATTAGGAAGCGGGGATTCCTTTATAACACTTACAGTTTAGGCCGTTTGAGTGTTATGATAATAACAGCATGATAATTATCATGTATTAATATACTACCTTTATATAGTATTTATATATAATTTTATAGTCTTAAATAAATGCACAGGACTGAAATATAACAAATTAACTAATAAAATCATATGATATGAGTTTAAGCAGACGAAGTTTTATTAAAAGGTCAGCAGTTGCCTCTGTGGCTGCCGCCGTGGGCATGGGTATGTCTAAAGAGTTATCTGCCGCTCCATCAGTAGCCGAAAATGATTGGCGCTGGGATAAATCTGTTTGCCGTTTTTGCGGTACAGGTTGTGGAATTATGGTAGCGACACGCAACGATAGAATTGTTGCAGTAAAAGGAGATCCTGCGGCTCCAGTAAATCGCGGTTTAAACTGTATTAAGGGTTATTTCAATGCCAAGATTATGTACGGTGAAGATCGCCTGAAAACACCTTTGATGCGTGTTGATGCAGAAGGGAATTTTGACAAAAACGGGAAGTTTAAGCCCATCTCTTGGAAAAAAGCCTTCGATGAAATGGAATTGCAGATTAAAAAATCAATGAAGGAACTTGGCCCTACTGGTATTGGAATATTTGGCTCAGGTCAATATACCGTTCAAGAGGGTTATGCTGCAGTAAAGTTGATGAAGGCGGGTTTCCGTTCTAATAATATCGACCCCAATGCGCGCCACTGTATGGCATCGGCTGTTGCTGGTTTTATTCAAACATATGGTATTGATGAGCCTGCAGGTTGTTATGATGATATCGAATTAACGGATACGGTGATTTCTTGGGGAGCGAATATGTCTGAGATGCACCCAATCCTTTGGTCACGCGTAACGGATCGTAAATTAAACGACCCTGATAATGTAAAGATTGTAAACCTTACAACCTTCACTAATCGTACTTCGGATTTAGCAGATACTGAGATTGTTTTCCGTCCTCAAACGGATTTGGCAATTTGGAATTATCTAGCGCATGAGATTGTGTATAATCATCCTGAAGCAATTGACTGGGATTTTGTAAAAAATCATACCGTTTTTGCAACAGGTCATGCTGATATTGGTTACGGAATGCGTAATTCTGACCACCCAAGCTTCACTGATAAAGAGCGTGAAACAGTGAAGGCACAAGAATCAAAAGTTCTTTCCAAAGCAGAAGGCACATCATTGGCTTACCTTGGATTTAAAGAAGGTGATACCATGGAAATGAAGAATGCCAAAGCAGCAGGAAAGCATTGGATTATTGGTTTCGAAGATTTCAAAAAAGGCTTGGAGCCTTATACTCTAGACTATGTGGCTGAAATATCTAAAGGTGATGAAGATGAAAGTATTGAAGATTTCAAAGCAAAGCTTCAACTTTTAGCTGACTTATATGTAGAGAAGAAAAGAAAAGTAGTTTCATTCTGGACAATGGGAATGAATCAACATACACGTGGTACTTGGGTAAATGAGCAATCGTATATGGTGCATTTCCTTTTAGGAAAACAAGCCAAGCCAGGTGATGGAGCATTTAGTTTGACAGGTCAGCCATCAGCATGTGGTACTGCCCGTGAGGTGGGAACATTTTCACACCGCTTGCCTGCCGATATGGTAGTTAAGAATCCTAAGCATAGAGCAATTTCTGAAAAAATTTGGAAGTTACCTGAAGGTACATTAAACCCAAAGGTAGGAAGCCATGTAATGAAGATTCACCGCGATGTGGAAGATGGAAAGATTAAGTTTGTTTGGGTTCAAGTGAATAACCCTTATCAAAATACAGCCAACGCCAATCACTGGATTAAGTCGGCTCGAAAACAAGACAATTTCATTGTGGTAAGTGATGGTTATCCAGGGGTTTCGGCTAAGGTTGCCGACTTGGTATTGCCAACTGCAATGATTTACGAAAAGTGGGGTGCTTACGGAAATGCAGAGCGTAGAACGCAGCATTGGAGACAACAAGTTACTCCAGTGGGTGATTCCATGCCTGATGTTTGGCAAATTGTTGAATTATCAAAGCGTTTTACTATTCGCGATGTATGGGGAGAGCAGCATATTCCAGGAATGGATAAGCCGCTTCCAGATGTTACAACCAAGATAAGCGAATTTGGATATAACCCAAGCACCACTTTATATGATGTGCTTTTTGCTAATGATGAAGCCAAAGGTTTTGCTTGGCCTGATCCAATTGGAGCTGGTTTTGGAAATACGGAAGCCGAAGGTGATAAACGTAAGGTCGTAGGTTCTGACGACAAGACTTTCGAAGGATATGGATTCTTTATTCAGAAATATCTTTGGGAAGAGTACCGTAGGTTTGGTGAAGGTCATGCACATGATTATGCCGACTTCGATACCTATCATAAAGTACGTGGTTTGAAATGGCCTGTGGTTGATGGTAAAGAAACGCAATGGCGTTTTAATGCAAAATATGATCCTTATGCAAAGAAAGCTGGAACAGGTGATTTTGCATTCTATGGAAAAGCACTAAAGAATCTTCCTCAAGGAAGTTTAACAGGCGTGGATGGTGAAAAAGAGAAAATTGATTTAAGCAATAAAGCTAAGATTTTCTTCCGTCCATATATGGATGCACCTGAAGTTCCGGATAAAGAGTATCCATTCTGGTTATCTACAGGTCGTGTGTTAGAGCACTGGCATAGTGGAACAATGACCATGCGTGTGCCTGAATTATACCGTGCCGTACCTGAGGCTCTTTGTTATATGCATCCAAAAGATGCTGAGAAGAATGGTTATAAGCAAGGAGATTTGGTTTGGGTAGAGTCGCGTCGTGGCAAAGTGAAAGCTCACGTTGAAACACGTGGCCGTAACCGTACTCCAAAAGGATTGGTTTATGTGCCTTGGTTTGATGAGAAAGTACTAATCAACAAAGTTTGTTTAGATGCTACTTGTCCAATTTCAAAGCAGACTGACTTTAAGAAATGTGCTGTAAAAGTATATAAAGTATAGTCATTCGATTCCATTAATTCAAACTTAAAATGTCGAAAGAAGAAGACAAAATGGCAACAAGAAGAAAAGCACTTACAGATTTAGTAAAAGGAGCAGGATACCTTGCTCTTGGCGGCCTAACTTGGGGAGGTTATGTGAAAGAAGCGAAGGCAACGGAGTTTGCTTTGCGTCCTCCTGGGGCTTTGCCTGAGAAAGATTTTGTAAAAGCTTGTATTAAATGTGGCCTTTGTGTTGAACATTGTCCTTACGATACATTATTGCTGAGTGAGCACGGTGACAAAAAGGTGATAGGAACACCTTATTTTGATGCCCGAACTATTCCATGCTATATGTGTGTCGATATTCCTTGTGTACCTGTTTGCCCAACGGGCGCTCTTGATGTAACTTTATTGACTTCCATTGATGAGGAAACTCAGGAAGAAAAGCTAGACATCAATAAGTCTAAAATGGGTGTGGCAGTGGTTGATCCTGATAACTGTGTTGCTTTTTGGGGCATTCAGTGTGATGCTTGTTACCGTGCTTGTCCGTTGTTGGATGAGGCTATTTCTTTGGTTTATGAAAAGAATGAGCGTACGGGAAAACATGCATTTTTGAAGCCCGAAGTACATCGTGAAGTTTGTACAGGTTGTGGTTTATGCGAGCATGCTTGTATTACCGAGGAAGCGTCAATTATTGTGCTTCCCCACGAAATCGTGACTGGTAAAGTGGGAGATCATTACATTAAAGGATGGGATAAGAATGATGAAAATCGATTAAGAAAAGAGAAGGAATTAGAAAAGATAGGTGACGATATGAAGTCAACTTTGGATTATTTAAACAGTACAGACGATTTATTAGATGAAGAATAGTAAATATCTCATATTACGAAGACTAGTTCAGCTTGGACTATTGGCCCTGTTTATTGGGGGCAATGTGTATGGTTGGAAAGTGTTGGAGGGAAACTATAGCACCGCCTTGGTTTTTGAGAGCTTTCATCTAAGCGACCCCTATGCTGTTTTGCAAATGTTGGCTACCTTTTATATGCCTCTTTCCGAGGTGATAATTGGTGCATTAATCTTATTCTTCTTTTACGCCTTGATTGGAGGTAGAGCTTTTTGTAGTTGGGTGTGTCCTATCAATATTATTACTGATACGGCAGCATATATTCAGCGCAAATATAAGATCAAACCATTGATGAAAACCCGTGAGGTAAATCGCAATCTGCGTTATTATGTACTTGGATTAGGACTTGTTCTTTCCAGTATATTTGGAATTGCAGCATTCGAATTGATAAACCCCATTACGGTTCTTCATCGAGCCCTGATTTTTGGAATAGGCTTTAGCTCAAGCATTGTGCTAATTGTTTTCCTTTTTGATTTACTGATTCTTGAGCATGGCTACTGTGGTCATATTTGTCCTGTTGGTGCTTTGTATGCTGCCACAGGTCGCTTTCGAGCTATTAAGGTTTATCATGATAAGGATAATTGTACACTTTGTATGAAATGCAAAATTGTATGTCCCGAGCCTCAAGTGCTTGGATTAATTGGAAAAGAAACCGCAAAAATTAAAACTGCCGAATGCACCAACTGTGCACGCTGTATTGATGTTTGCGATGATGATGCATTAAAATTTAAATTATAGAAATTCAAATAAATAATAGATAATTATGAAAAAGATTCACTATTTCAGTTTGTTTGCCGCTTTATTACTTTTTTCTTGTGGTGAAACTACTAAACAAGAAGTCACAGTGGTAACACAAGATCCTATTGCTTCACAAGTGGGAGGGCTACTTGATGATGACCAAGGACTTGCTGGCATGCCAGTATATAGCGATGCCGCACCTGGAACATCCGAAAAATTTGACCGTTCCTTCGAGAATGCGCCCCCATTAATTCCTCATAATACTGAGGGTTTGGTGCCAATTAAAAAGGATAATAATATGTGCTTGACATGTCATATGCCTGCTGTTGCTGTAGCAATGAAGTCAACGGCATTGCCAGCTTCGCATTTTACAGACTACCGCCCTAAGGTAATTGAAAAAGGAGGTAAATATCAAGTTGATGCTAAAGAGGGTGAAGTGTATGAGAAAAGCTTAGGTGATGAATTATCGTCAACTCGCTATAATTGTACACAATGTCATGTTTCTCAAGCAAAAATTGACCCTTGGGTTCAAAATAATTTTGAGCAGGTTTTTAGAGACAATAACTTGAAGACTTCTTCAAATCTTGAGAAGAATATTCAAGATGGAGTAAAATAGACTTTATCAATATAAGGACTAAGAGATGACTCGTTTAGTGGTAATTATTTTGTTAAGTATGTTGGGTTTGAGAGCAAGTGCAATTGAACCCATACATAAGATTAAAGCTGATGGGGCTGTTACAGATATTCTCAAGGAAGGGAATATACTGTACGCCGCAACAGATAATGCCACTATCAACGTGTTTTCACTAAAAAATCGTCGATTATTATACAAAATATCATTCCCAAAGATTAAGGATTTTATGGGAGATATTATCAGCCCAAAGGTGTATGATATTGATAAAATGGCGAATAGTGACGATATAGTTGCGGTAGTACAAGGAAATCGAGGTTTTGCAAATGTGTATATTATTAGTAATAAAAAGCCTGTGTTAATCATCAAGGATGTGGATTCGAAGATGATGATCAAAAGGGTAAAGTTTATTGATAATAACACGATACTCCTTGGGCTCTTAAGCAATGAGTTGATACGATTTGATGTGGTAAATAAAAAGATTGTGTATCGAGTTCAAATATCGGCTTATACTTTTTCAGATATTGCATTAAATGTGCAGCGCACGGAGGTAGTCTCTGCTGACGAAAGTGGAATAATTCACATTATCGACGTAAAAACAGGTAAAATCATCAAAGAGCTTTCTGGTAAAAATGTGGATAATGTATATCAAATCGGTTATCAAGGTTCGACCATTATTTGTGGAGGTCAAGATCGCCGATTGTCAATTTATCATCGTAATACTTCACAAAGCTATTATCTAAAAAGCAGTTTCTTGATTTATAGCGTTGGCTTGAGTCCATCGGGTGAAATTGGTGCCTTTTCGGCCAATGAAGAAAACGAAATTAAGGTGTTTAACACCCTTAGCAAGCAAGAGCTTGCTATTTTGAAGGGGAGCGAAACGGTAATTACAAGAATACTCTTTACATCGGAATCGGAACTGATTACGTCCAGTGATGATCCCAATATCTTATTTTGGAAAATTTAATAATAACAGAAAATGAATATATCAGGAATATTAGTGCAAACGCGGCCCGAAAACTTGGATAGGGTAATTGAGCAAATCAAAGCCAATAATTGTTGTGAGTATCATCAGCATGATGAAAAAGGGCGAATTATTGTAACCATCGAAGGTGAAGGTGTGGATGAGGAATTGCAAAAATTGAATAAGCTAAAAGCCTTTGATAAGGTGGTAGCTGCCGATATGATGTACGCATATAGTGAGGATGAGTTGGAAGAGGCTCGCGAAAAACTAGATGCAAACAATGATTTGCCAGGATGGCTAAACGATCCCAATGCCAAGGCAGGAGATATTCGCTATAATGGTGATTTGAAAGGTAAATATTAGAAAACGTAAATGTGTACCGACAATTCAATAATTGTCGCCTTGTTTTGATAGAAAAGCAAACAAATAAACAATTAATTAAATAAACTAAAAATGATTATGAAAAAACTTTTTACATTTATGGTAGTATTGCTGATATCAGCTACTGCTTACGCACAGTTTTCGCTTTATGGTGAATTCAGACCTCGTGTTGAATTCGATCATGGAAACAAAAAACTACAAACAGAGCAAGGAGAGATGTTTAATCTCTTTACTTCTCAAAGAACCCGTTTGGGCTTAGACTATAAGCAAGACAAATGGAAAGTAGGTTTGCAAATACAGGATGTACGTATTTGGGGACAAACGAGTCAGTTGGCCCAAACAGATGGTGCAACAACAACCATCCATCAAGCATGGGCTGAGCTTATGCTTAGCGACAAGCTTTCAGTAAAAGCAGGACGTATGGAATTAGCTTATGATGACCATCGAATATTAGGTTCTGTAAATTGGGCTCAGCAAGCACGTTCGCACGACCTTGCTTTATTTAAGTATGAAGATGGTTTTAAGTTGCATTTAGGACTTGCTGTAAATCAAGTGCAAACTAAAGCGTTTACATTCCCGAAGACATATAAATCCATGCAGTTTTTATGGTTTAATAAGGAATTTTCTGATGCTTATACCTTAAGCGTATTGGTATTGAATAATGGTGTAGATGATGTTACTTTGAACAACCCTATTCCTACTCCAATGACTACCTATTCTCAAATTATTGGACAACGCTCGGTATTTAAAACAGGTGCATTAAAACTTGGATTTAACTTTTACTACCAAATGGGTAAAGATAAAGGTACTTTTAAGGATGCTGATGGAATGAACCAGCATAAGAGTTATGGTGCAATGAATATTGGAATTGACCTTAACTTTAAGTTAAGTGATAATTTTAGCATAGGTGGTGGATATGAGTTCCTTTCTGGAAATAGTCAGACTGATACTACATCTGATTACAATCAAACTAATCATGCATTTGCCCCTCTTTATGGTACCAATCACAAATTCAACGGTTGGATGGACTACTTCTATGTTGGAAACCACGGAAACAGCGTAGGACTACAAGATATTTTCTTAAAGGTAGACTATAAAAAGAATAAGTTTATTGCTGGAGCTGCTTTCCATTATTTTATGACTGCTGCTGATGTACGTGATTGGCATGAGTTTGGAAAATCAGGCGAGATAAATGCTATGTCATCAGGCTTAGGAATGGAACTGGATACTTATGTTGGTTATAAACATTCAAAAGGAGTGTTAATCAAAGGTGGAGTTTCAGGAATGTTTGATTCTGAAACTATGCGTGTTATGCAAACACATGCTTATGGTGCTTCACCAGCAATGGGTGCTTCTAACTGGTCAGCTTGGGTAATGCTTATTGTTAAGCCTACTTTTATTGATGGGAAGAAATCACGTATACCATCAGCAAGGTAAAGTACTAATCAATATATAGTGGAGCTAAAGTCTCTACTATATATTGAATTAAAGTTTTAGTCTAAAAAATAGGACTTTGCTTTTTAAATAAACTAGAGTAATATGAAGAATAGTATTCGAACATATTCACGTAATATGTATATTTGTGCAATGTAAATATGTTTACGGATATTTCATTTTTATATTACAAGAAAAAAACAAGATATGAAGGAAAATGTATTAAAAAAAATATCGATAGCTAGCTTTGTGATTGCTGTTGCTTTTTTTGGATATATTGTATATGCTTCTAAAATGCCATCGTATATGTCAAGTGATCCTAAGGCTTGTATCAATTGTCATGTGATGAATACTCAATACGCAACCTGGCAACATAGTTCGCATGCAAGAGAAGCTGTATGTGTAGATTGTCATTTGCCCAGAGATGGTTTTTTTAGTAAGTATAAGGCAAAAACAATTGATGGATGGAACCATTCCAAGGCCTTTACGATGAATACTTATGATCATGCAATGAAGATTAGTGACGATGGAGCGAAGAGGGTTCAAGCGAACTGTATCTCTTGTCATAAGAGTATCGCATCTACAATTACCAGCAATGCAGACAAGTATCATAATTATGATGACCCTGAAGTAGCTACAGGGAGAAGGTGTTGGGAATGCCATAAATCAGTTCCACACGGAAAAGTTAGAGCTATCAATACTACCCCAAACAATTTGGGTGTGAAAGAAGTTAAATAAATCGAATTATTGTTAAACAACATAAATAACTAGAATATGAAAATAAATTACAAATTTCTACTTATAATCTCGGTGGTAGCAATTGGCGCTATGGGATTATTAGCAGGCAGCATCGACGATAGAGAAAAAGAACGTGTTGACTTAAACAAATCTCCAGAGATTGCTCATGAAGATAGAGCAAAGAACGAGGCTTGGGCAAGGTATTATCCACGCCAGTATGGTTCATGGATAAAAACCAAAGAAGGCTCCGAACTTAAGGATATGTTAAAGGATAAGCCTCAGCTTGCCATTTTATGGGCAGGTTATGGTTTTGCAAAGGACTATAATGCACCTCGTGGTCATTATTATGCTGTACAAGACAATAGAAATACTTTGAGAACAGGCGCGCCTGTTGATTCAAAAACAGGTCCTATGCCTACCGCATGTTGGACTTGTAAATCTCCTGATGTTCCTCGTATGATTGAGGAGGATGGCGAGTTAGAATTTTTTACTGGAAAATGGGCAAAATATGGTACTGAGATTGTTAACTCAATAGGTTGTTATAATTGCCATGATCCTAAAACTGCGGAACTGGCCATGCATGTACCTCACTTGAACCGAGCATTAACTGCGGCTGGTTTACCAACTTTTGAGGAGTCAACTCATCAAGAGAAACGTAATCTTGTGTGTGCACAATGTCACGTAGAGTATTACTTCAAAAAGACCGAATGGACTGATGAAAATGGAAATAAGAAAGTAGCTAAGGTGGTTACACTTCCTTGGAAATATGGTTTAACTGCCGAAGGTGCTGAAAAGTATTATGATGAGGTAGGACATACTGATTTTACTAATAAAATATCAAAAGCACCAATCTTGAAAACTCAGCATCCTGGATATGAGTTGTATAAAAGTGGTATTCATGGTCAGAAAAATGTAGCTTGTGCCGACTGTCATATGCCTTATACTCAAGAAGGTTCGGTTAAGTATTCTGATCACCAACTACAAAACCCATTAAATACTATGGATCGTTCTTGTATGCCTTGTCATCGCGAGAGTGAGGAAAAACTGAAAGAGATTGTTCATAGAAAATATGAGCGTAAAGATCAGCTTCATGAGCTAGCAATGGATAATTTGGCAAAAGCACACCTCGAAACAGCGAAAGCTATGGAAGCTGGAGCAACTGATGAGGAGCTAAAGTCAATAAGAGATGATATCCGAAAAGGACAATGGAGATGGGATTATGCAGTAGCATCACATCCATCATTCTTCCATGCACCTGAAGAAACACTTCGTTTATTAGCTGTTGCAAATGATTATGCTATGACAGCACGGATTAAGCTTGTGTCGGTTTTGGCTAAGCATGGCGTAATGGATTATTCTGCTCCTGATTTCTCTACTAAAGAAAATGCTCAGACATTGGCTGGTGTTCCTTTGGAGAAATTGGTTGCCGCTAAAATGGAGTTTAAGAAGACTCTAGAGGTAGAGTGGATTAAGCAAGCTAAAGAAAGAGGATTGCTTTCAGAGCAAACATTAAAAGGTAGCGACCCTGAGGCTTCTTATTTTAAGAAATAATAGCTCATTATTATTTATTTAATATCAGAAAAAGCTAATAAATATCTTTTTCAAAACGAAATCCCACTTCCAAAGGAAGTGGGATTTTATTTAATTTTGCCCCTTTGTAATTGATGAATATAACCTTCAACCGATAGTCGATGATATATAAAATTATTAGCTCATATAAAACCATGTTTATACTGTTGTTTGTTTTGGCAACAGCCGCTGCCATAGGCACCTTCATGGAAAATGATTATGGTAATGCCTTTGCAAGAGAAAATGTATATACCAGTTGGTGGTACCAATTAGTATTGCTTCTTTCGGCCATTAATATGGTTGTTATTTTTCTCAAAGCAAAAGTGAAGCTGCTGCGACCAGGACCCATTTTCCACTTTGCGATTATTATTATTCTATTGGGCGCTTTTGTAACCCATCATTTTGGTTTAGATGGACTAATGCATATCCGTGAAGGCGAAAAGTCGAATACGGTTTTTGTTGGGAGCCAACGAATCACCACTCCTTTTCACATTGAGTTAGAAAAATTTCAATTGTCAAGATATCCGGGTAGTAAATCGCCTTCGGAGTTTAGCTCAGATGTGAGAGTGATTAAAGAAAATGGTGAAATATTTGAGGCTAATATATATATGAATAACACCCTCACTTATGATGGTTATAAGTTTTTTCAAACCTCCTATGATGAGGATGAAAAGGGAACCATACTTACCGTAAATAAGGATCCCGGAGTAGAGATTAGCTATATCGGCTATGCACTCTTATTTTTGGGACTATTATTAATCATCTTCGATAAAAAATCGCGATTACGATTCTTAATTCGAAAGATAAAAAGAATGCCCATAGCAACCATTTTGTTGCCTTTGATAATGCTTGGAACTCAGATAGAAGCATATGCGCAGCAAGGCGAATATAGCGAGTATATTGAGACTTATATAAAAGAGCATCGAGATAATTCCAAGGAATTGTCGGCAGCCTTTGGTACATTGATTGTACAGGGGCCTACGGGGAGAATGAAGCCCTTGGACACGCAAAATAAGGAAGTGCTGAATAAACTCACTGGCAAAAGTACTTGGAACGGCATGAATGCCAATCAGGTGATTTTAGGCATGTTTTCGCGACCTGATATTTGGAAAAATGTGGATATTATTAAAGTAAAAACACCACGATTAAGAAAGCTGCTGGGCGTTCCTGCTACGCAAAAATATTTATCATTTTCAGATTTCTTTGATGAGAATAGTCAGTTCAAAATAAAAAACGAAACCAATACGGCCAATCAGCTACCTCCATCGCAAAGAGGAACATTTGAGCGTGACCTTATTCAGGTTGATGAATTGCTAAATGTGGCTTTCATGTCGTATCGTGGAATGCTAATTAAGATATTCCCCCTTCCCAAGGACGCCAATGAAAAATGGGTAGATATGCCAACGATGTTTATGGAGATGGATAATCCGAAGCTAGCAAAAGACACTGAAAAGCTGCTCGATTTGGTCTATAGCAGAGCCTATGGTGAAGCATTGGTTTATGTGGAAAGCATTAGAGATTACCAAAATGAGGTGGGTAAAAATGTGATTCCATCACAGTCTAAAATTGATGTGGAGCTATGGTATAATAAAAGTGCCCTTTTTGTTAAACTATTTATATCTTATTTGCTATTAGGCTTTTTGCTTCTTATTTATAGCTTAATATCAATGTTTTATAATCGACTAATTAATACCAAGCTTACATTTACAATTAACACCATCGTTTTCGTCCTATTTTTGGTACATACTTTTGGCATTGCCCTAAGATGGTATATTGGAGGTTATGCTCCCATTAGTAATACCTACGAAACGATGATTTATATTGCCTACTCTTCATTGCTTGCAGGAGTAGTATTCTTTAGAAGGTCTGCCATTGCAATGGGGGCATCTCTAATCATGGCAGGGACATTTATTTTTGCCGCTTGGTTGGGTGAAATAAATCCTCAAATTACGAGTTTAGTCCCTGTACTTAAATCCTATTGGTTGAGTATTCACGTTTCGGTGATAACAGCAAGTTATGGATTCTTTGGAGTTTCTGCCATTTTGGGCTTTATTACTTTGATAGTCTTTGCCCTTAGAAGTAATAAACGTCCGCATTTAGATTCACATATTGAGAATATAACATATATAAATGAGACTACGCTTATAATCGGAATAGTACTGTTAACGATCGGGAACTTTTTGGGTGCCATTTGGGCAAACGAATCCTGGGGAAGATATTGGGGCTGGGATCCTAAAGAAACCTGGACTTATATCGCTATTATTGTATACACTTTGGTTATTCACTTACGATTATTCAAAAAGTGGTATTCTTATTTTCTTTTTGCAGTAACATCCTTATTATCATACTATACAATTTTAATGACCTATTTTGGAGTAAACTTCTATTTGTCAGGAATGCATTCATATGCTACTGGCGACCCTGTTCCTGTTCCAAATTGGGTGTATTATTCCATTGCTATTTTTAGCAGCTTAATATTACTTGCATACAGAAATCGAAAACTTAAAATTAAAGAAAATGAAAAAGATTAATTTATTATTTGCGTTTATCGCACTATTGGCTTTTACACAGTGTAATACGCCAGAGGCTAAAACCGAAAGCAAAGCCGAAATTCAAAAACCAATATCTGAGGTTGTAGAAGATGAAAGCAAGCCTTTTTATCAAGGTAGCGTGAAAGAGGCAATTGATGCTGGTGGTTATACCTATCTGAGAATAGAGGAAGATTTATCAGGGCATAAGCACGAAGAGGGCCATGAGCATAAAGATTTTTGGATTGCCGTGACTAAAACTTCTGCAAAAATAGGCGATGTGGTTCGCTTTCAAAAAGAAATGGTTACCGAACAGTTTCATAGTAAAATACTAGACCGTACATTTGATGAATTGATGTTTGCGTCTAATCTTCAGTATAAAGTGAAAGAATGATGCCTGTTTTGTTTCCC
>JAGLCR010000059.1 GCA_023146135.1 Bacteroidales bacterium | reverse complement strand
CGTTATATTCTTTCCAGATGCTAGTCCAGGAAAATCAGCTTTGCCAACAGGAACGGTTGTTATTACAAAACAGGAAAATTGGATGAAGTGCTAGTAATACCCACCTGGTTCCAAGAAATTCTGTACATAATCTTCTACACCTTCTTCAAGACTATAAAAGGGAACTCCATATCCTTGATCCAAGAGCTTCTGCATATTAGCTTCGGTGAAGTATTGGTATTTATCGCGAATATCTGCAGGAGTATCTACAAAGCTTATATTTTCTTCTTTGCCCATTGCTTTAAAAGTAGCTTTTGCCAGGTCAAGGAATGGTCGAGCTTTGCCTGTTCCCAAATTATAGAGACCCGAATCTACTTGATACTCCCATAAAAACAACATCACTTCTACTACATCTTTTACATATACGAAGTCGCGCAATTGTCCACCATCAGTGTAATCGGGGCGGTGTGAGCGAAATAGCTTCATGCCTCCAGTTTCATTTATCTGTTTAAATGCATGCATGATCACAGAGGCCATTCTACCCTTATGAAACTCATTGGGGCCATAAACATTGAAGAATTTTAATCCATACCATGAAGGAGGAGTTTTGTCTTGTTTTAAGGCCCATTTGTCAAAATCATTTTTTGATTCTCCATAAACATTTAGAGGCTTCAGTTTCTCTACAATCTCATGATTATCATCATAGCCCAAGCTGCCATCGCCATAGGTTGCCGCTGAGGAGGCGTATACCATTGGAATTTCATTTTCAGTACAGATATTCCAAATGTCTTTAGTATAGTTTAAATTCAAGCGGTTGAATATTTCCACATCAAATTCGGTAGTGTCGGTGCGTGCTCCAATGTGAAAAACAAATTCAATATTCTCAGCATTGGCTTCAAACCAATTAATAAATTCGGCTCTATCAATCTGTTTTTCAAATTCTTTATCTGCTAAATTTTTTAGTTTGTCTTCTCTTTTAAATTCATCAACGAGAATCAAATCTGTTCGACCTTCGTCGTTTAGCGCGCCTACTAATACGCTGCCAATAAATCCTGCGGCTCCTGTTACTACTATCATATTTTTTGTTTTAACTACGATTTATTATCAAATTGAAATGAATAGAGCTAGTCTATAATTTTCATTAATTCGTTGGTAAAAATAAGTCTTTTTCTATTGATTTAATTAAACCCAACTGTTTAGCTTTGTTAAAAAGTGTTTCTACCGATTTTTTCCCTGCTTCGCCTAAGTCTAAAGTGTAGTTGTTTACATACAAACCAATATGTTTATACATCACTTCTTCGCTCATTTCTTGCGAATGTTGTCGGATAAAATCGAAGCCTGATTTTGGATTGTCGAAGGCAAATTGTACGCTGCGACGTAAAACACGATTTATTTTGTGTAACATATCATTTCCCAATTCACGTTGCGCAATTATGCCTCCCAATGGGGTAGGCGTATTGGTTAAATTCTCCCAATACTCGCCAAGATCAATTATTTTTTTAAGTCCTTTTTCTTGGTAGGTAAACCTACTTTCGTGTATAATGAGCCCTGCATCCACACTTCCTTCAATGACGGATTTCTCTATATCTGAGAAAATCATCTCTTTTTTATTTTTTATTTCTGGAAATGCCACACTAAGCAATAAGTTGGCAGTGGTATTAATTCCTGGAATGGCTATTATTTTTGAGCTTAGCTCGTCAATATTAAAGCTCTCATTTGCAATTATTAAAGGGCCGCAGTTTTCACCTAGCGCCGAGCCAGAATCGAGGAGTATATAGCTATCGGTTAGCCGAGTGTAGGCGTTATAGCTAATCTTTGTAATGGCTAGTTCATTTGAAAAAGCTTTGCGATTTAGTTCTTCTACGTCGCCAATAAACAATTCAAAATCCAAGCCTTCGGTATCTATTTTTCCATGTATCATGGCATCGAAGATAAAGGTGTCATTGGGGCAGGAGGAAAATCCTAGGCTTATTTTTGTTTTATTCATACTGCAAAGTTACATTAGTCTGAGCTACCTTTTCATTTTTTTTATAATAGGTGGTTTTTTTGAATAGGCTTTTTTTAAGACACGGATTTATATGCTTTTCTGCTTAGTACATGACAAAAATTCAGTTTCATTGTTAAATTTGATTTCACATCAATTAGTTGTGTATGCTTTTGGGCTAAAGCCCGATAGCAGTAATTTCATTAGGTGGGGCATTAATGCCCCACCTAATGAAGCAATATTATCTGGCTTTAGTCCAAATTAAAAAAAGACTAAAACATAAAATCATATTTAACACTATAAATCGGGACCTAAATTACTGTAGTTCACTTAGTATATCAATCAACTTTTTATGTAGATTATCCACTGCCAATGGAATCTTCCAGAGATTTTTATTGGTCTCGCCCACATAATTAGAAATGGCTCTAATTTGAACAAAAGGAACATGCTCCATCAAGCAAACATAAAAAACCGCAGCACCTTCCATGGTTTCAATATGAGGGTTGAGCTTTTCGTAACGTAAATCTGCTCCCATTGACCTAGTAAATAAGGTGTTAACAGTAACTCCATTTGCCAGAGGAAGAGCTTCAATTACTTTATTATTAATTAGACTAAAATTGTGCATGAAGTTTTGTGTGAAAGGGAATTCTCCTTCCGTGAGTAGTTTCATTTCAAAAAGATTGGTAAACTTCTCTTTATCTAATAGGCCCACGCCGGCAAATATTTCATTATGTACATTCAATACTTCCCCCAAGGCAAACAAGTTGCTAAATGCACCGCCAATTCCTACATTGATTACGAATGAATACTTATGCTGACTAAGCGTTTTGGTGAGTTTGTAAGCCATAAATGCAGTGCCTATTCCCCCAATTAGAATATGAGTATCCACATTGCCAATTCTCTTTTGATAAAGAAGAGGCTGGTCATTTATTTTTTCAGCATCAACTAATAAGTTCTTTATCTCTAGTTCTGTAGAAGCGACAATTAGTACTTTTCCGTCTTGCATTATTAAAATGTTTTCAAGGGTACTTTATTTAAGAATACAGCCAAGCCAAGACCAGAAACAATGTGCCAGATACCCCACCATGCGGCAATAAATAACATTCCGCCAATGGGTAAATCAGGGTCAAATATCTTGTCATTAAAAAGAAGCACTAAAGCTAAACCTGAATTTTGAATTCCTGTTTCAATGGTTATTGATCTACGATTTCTTCTCTTTATTCCAAATATAGAGGCAAAGGTGAATCCACTCAATAAGGCTACTGCATTATGAATTAGTACAACTACCATAATCCAAGCAATATAATCAACAAAGTAGTTATAGTTTTTGATAAATGCGATTACAACAAATGCCATGAAAATTACAATGGAGATAGTTTGAATAGGCTTAACAATTTTTTTGGTTAAAGATGGAAATTTCCATGAAAATAGCATTCCTAAGACTATAGGGATGCCCAATAATGTAAGTACCGAAAGAAACATTTGAAACTTATCAATAGTAATGGGTTTTAATAGTTCAGATGCTGTTTGTGAGCTAGCAAAATCAATATAGAGTCCTCCCCAAAGAGCAAAGTTTAATGGTGTTAAAAATACTGCTAAAATTGTTGATACTGCGGTAAGGCTAACTGACAACTCCACATTGCCTTTGGCTAATGATGAAATAAAATTAGAGATGTTTCCGCCAGGACATGCCGCAACTAAAATAATCCCAAGTGCTACGCCCTGAGTAATATAGTCTTTTAATAAAACAACCAAAAGAAAGCTCATTGCCGGCAGAATCAAGAACTGCGACACCACTCCTACAATTACGGGCTTGGGTATGGTGATAATTTTTTTAAAATTACTCAGCTTAATGCCCAAAGCGACTCCAAACATGATAACACCCAAAGTGATGTTCAGAAGAACTAATCCGTCGGGGTTAAAGTTTAATCGAATATTATCTAATTGAGTAAGATGTTCGTACATAATCTATTTGTATTAATTAACACTTAGTAGATTCTACCATTCGTCCACTTCAATTACTTTAGGACGCATGCCTTTTTTTAAGCTGGCAATAAGTTTTTCCACATCCTCTTTTACTTGTTGGAATATCTGGGCATGAATTTTTATTGCTTCCTCGTCAGTATCTTCAAACCATATTTCCAGTGGTTTACTTCCGGTTGTAGCTTGCACAAAATCAAAAAGGCGAACACGATACCTACCGTCTTTTACTTCAATGCGGAAAGTGTATTTAATATTTCCAGATGGTTTTTCCTTGCCTTTTTTATCTTTTACAACAGTTTTAAATACTCTTCGCCCCTCAATAATGCCATTTTCTTGATCCAGTTTGCGAATAGCACTCGATGCATTTCTGAAAAATACGTGAAGCCATTTCTGTGCTCGAATGTATAAATCATTTTTTATTCCTTCAACCGTAACGACTTCTTTATAATGAATTTTTCCAGTAGTCTCGTCAATTGGGAAGTCGTAAGTGTTTTGACTAAAGGCATTAGTTGAAATAATTACAAAAAGTGTAATAATGCTAATTTTTATTATTTTATTCATTTGTGCTTGTTTTAATTTTGATAATATTAGACAAATATAGTCTTTATTAGCAAAGTGCGAAATTTGAGTATTCAGAAACTATTAACGTTTCATTGTTAATGATAGTTTTATACTTTACAAGAGAATATTATTAGTATTTTCTTTTCCGAATTACCTATTCGGACTTAAGGTATAAGTATCAGGATAGATGCATATTTTTGTTTTTGACGACTTGTTTATTTTCTTATACGTTAACACTTTATAAAACACAATAAAGTAAACGCATAAATTTTACTAACAAAAAAAAGCATTTAAACTACGACTAAACGATTCATCAGATAAACAGTTAAACAATATAAATACAAGGAATTAACAAGTGAGCCTATGTAGTACAAATATTAATAATAAAAGTGTGAGTTTCCTCTGATGTAAGTATAGTTTTTTAATAGCGCCAATTAAATTTGACTTACATTTGCTTTCATGAGAAAATTAAAAAATAGTGAGCTAAATCGAATCTCTGTTTCTGATTTTAAGACCATTAAGAAAATGCCTGTTCGAATTATTTTAGACAATATTCGAAGTTTAGTTAACGTGGGTTCTGTTTTTCGTACATCCGATGCATTTCTTATTAAAGAGGTTGTTCTTTGCGGCATTACAGCCACTCCGCCTCATAGAGAAATTCAGAAAACAGCTTTAGGTGCTACTGAGTCAGTTGATTGGCGTTATGTTGAATCAACAGCAGAAATAGTGAAAGAGTTACAATCAAAGAAAGTGAAAGTATATGCTATAGAACAAGCAGATAATAGCAAGATGTTGGATAATTTTAAGTTTGATTTTGATCAAGAAATTGCTTTTGTGATGGGAAATGAGGTCAAAGGAGTGTCGGATGAAGTGATGGCTTTGGTTGATGATTGTATTGAACTACCACAGTTTGGAACCAAACATTCACTAAATATCTCTGTAACTACAGGGATTATGATTTGGGAAGTGTTTCAACAATACCAGAGGTCAGTTTGACAGACGCTATTTATTAATTATAAATGCTAAGCTGTTTTAGTGTGTCTTAATTTTACGATACTTAAAAAAAGACCTTATCTTTGTGTTTTATAATAAATTGTAAATTGAAGACGTTTAGTTTACTGATTAAAAATATTTTTGTAATGCAAAAAAAAATACATTTTTTCTTTTTTCTTACCATGGCCTTTGTGCTTACTCTTTGGTCTTGTTCAAAAAAAGTGGAAGATGCTCCCGATATGGGCTCAGACTATTTTCCAGTTGAAAAAGGCTTGTTTGTAAGCTATCAAGTGGAGTCAATTATATGGGATGATAATAACCAAACAGTCGATACCACATATTATCAAGTACAAACAGTGATTGATACACAATTTGTAGATAATGAAGGTCGTGTTTCGCATCGATGGCTACGTTTTATTAAAACAGATACTACCCAATGGGCTTACGATCATAGTTATGCATTTACCAAAACCAATTCTCGCCTTGAGACAGTAGAAGGAAATAACCGCTATATGAGGATGGCCTTTCCGGTTCGTTTGGGAGCAACATGGGATGTAAATGCTTTCAATACTGAGGATAAACTAAAAGCTAAGTATATTGATGTAGACGCCCCTAAAAAGATTGGCAGTAAGAATTTTGAGAAATGTACTATTGCTATTTTAGAAGATAATTCGAGCTTAATCAATGAGTACTATAAAGAAGATATTTATGCTCGAGGAGTAGGCTTGGTTCAGCGCATTGATAAGCATATTGACAAAAAATTTACAGGCGAAATTGTAAAGGGTTATAAACATACTTATACTGTTTATGAGTCTGGTTTATTATCTCATTAAGCTATGCATAGCAGTAAGTAAGATTCGTTTCTATGATTAAATACAGCTTCTATCTAATAGTCTTTATTATCTTTCTTAGCTTACCTTTTGTAAGTATCTCTCAATCGCATTATCCCGGAATGTTTTTAGTTAGTTTTACGGATAAGAATCAAAGTCCATATAGTATCAATCAGCCTAAACAATATATGAGCGCCCGTGCTATCATGCGCCGTTCGCAGGCTGATATTCCAATTATTGAGCAAGATTTGCCTGCAAACCCTAAGTATATTGATAGCCTTGCTTTTTATGGAGTACAGGTTTCATTTTCAAGTAAGTGGTTAAATGCTGTTTTGGTTCGTATGGACGATTCATTGAATATGGAGGCTCTCCTGAAAATTAGTTTTGTGGATTCAATGCAGTATCTTGCGCCAGTCAAGTCGAAAAAGAAAAAGAGAAAAAAAACGGCTCGGCTTAAAAGAGTGGAAACGGGGGTGCAATACCAACATGCTGAATACTTAAAATATGGCGCTTCGGATCAACAATTGGATTTGATTGGGTTGAAACAGATGCACCGAAAATATCTTGGTGAAGATATTCATATTGCTGTTTTAGATAATGGTTTTAGAGGAATGAATAAAATGAGCGTGTTTGAAACCCTATTTGATAATGGGCAAGTGCTTGGAACAAAAGATATTGTTAATCCCCAGTCGAGTGTTTTTTCGGCAGGAAACCATGGTACTTATGTTATGACCACGATGGCAGCATTTGAGCCATTAGTATTGGTGGGAAGTGCACCAGCGGCATCCTATTGGCTAATACATACCGAAGATAATACTTATGAATACCCCATCGAGGAGTTTAATTGGCTTGTGGGTGCTGAGTTTGCTGACTCAGTAGGTGCTGATATTATTACATCTTCTTTGATTTATTCCACATTTGACAACCCTAGTTTAGACCATACGCATGAGCAGTTAGATGGTAAATCCGCCATTGTTTCTCGTGCCGCACAAATTGCTACAGAGAAAGGGATTATGGTGTTTAATAGTGCTGGAAATGATGCTTTGAAGAGTTGGCATACTATTGCTTTTCCTGCTGATGCCAAAGATATTATTACGGTAGGGGCAGTGGATATGAAAGCTTATTATGCTTTGTTTAGCTCTGTGGGACGTTCCAATAATTTACCTATAAAGCCTAATGTGGTTGCTGTGGGAAAGGGAGTTCAATCCATGTCGCCTAATACGGGTGAAATAGTTTCTATAAATGGCACATCATTTTCAAATCCTACCATCGCTGGTGCAGCTGCTGTTTTAATGCAAGCAAATCCAAATGCCTCGATTAAGGAATTGAAAATTGCTATTGAACAATCTGCCTCACAGGCATTGTTTCCCGATTCTATTTTGGGATACGGTATCCCCAATTTTTATTTAGCACATGTTTTACTAAATAAACAGGATGTTGATGATTTTAAATCCAGCGAAGGCTTTACGGTGATGCCAAATCCTTTTATCAATGATTTCTTTATAGTTTACAATCTAATCGATACTCCATCAGTAAGTATGCAGGTGTTTGACATTAGTGGAAAGCTTGCTTTTGAAATGAATAATTTACCTAATTCATTAGGTTTGAATTTGTTTAAAATTGATAAGGTTGATGCTCTATCACAAGGGGTCTTTATTTTGGTTTTACATATCGGAGATAAAAAATACAGTAAAAAAATAGTTAAGAAATAGGGATGGTATCCTTGCTTATATTTTAAACTTTATGCCCCTCACTTTTTATTGATTTTTTTGAGATTGGAATATGCAAAAAAATGCGTAGGTTTGTATATCATACTGACTGAAATACTTTGAAAATAAAACCATATCACATATTCATTATTTTTGTTTTGTTAGGCTTTCTAACATCTTGTTATCCAACAAAGAATATTGGAGGAGAGGAGTATTTATTACTTAGGAACACCTATAAAATTAAAGGAAAAAGAATTAAGCAGAGTGATGTTTCAGCTTATTATATTCAAAAAACAAACCGTAGAGTTTTAGGTGTACGCATTTATGCACAGGCTTATGATTTTGGTATGCTATTTAGAGATAGCAGTTGGATGAATACTCTTTTTACAAAAAATATTGGTGAAAAACCCGTTGTTTATGATTCCAATATGGTGGATAAATCATTTGCAAATATTCGTCAGCACCTAGAGAATAACGGCTATTTTAATATGGGTATAAAAGCTCGTATTACTAAATATCCTGGACTTAAAACGGCGAAAGTTAAGTATATTATTTATCCCAATGAGCCTTATCGGATACGAAAAATAAATATTAATATCCCAGAATCTCACGTGGAAGCTTTTGTTATGGTGGATTTTAATAGTAGACTAGTTAGAGAGGGAGATATTTTTTCTGTTGATGACTTGACCATAGAGCGTGAACGTTTGGTGTATTCATTGAATAATGTGGGCTATTATTATTTTAGTAAAAAGCAGGTGCTGATTGAGGCAGATTCAAATTTGAATGATAACAAAGTTGACCTCACACTTAAGGTTTTACCTATGCGCATGCGCATGGAAGGTAATGAGGATTCCATTGTTGAAGTAAGAAATCGTAGGTACCATATTAAATCCATTACAGTATATCCTGAACTTAGTGAAATGGATGAGGATGGAACAGCTGATACTACTGTAATTAACTACTCTATAGACAATCAGGTGATTAGCAAATATATCTTTATACATAAAAAAGATTTTGTGATTGATCCTAAATCGATTATTAATGCGATTTATTTGAAAGAGGGTAATTTTTATCGAAAGGATGATTATGCAGAAAGTTATCGCTCTCTCACAGCTTTGGGTATTTTCCGATTTATCAATATTCAGTTTAATGATGTTTCGGATAAGGATGCTGAATTTGGAGAGTTAGAGTGTGTTGTAAAATTATCTAGATCGGCACGCTTTGCTTTAACAACCGATACTGAATTGAAAAATACTGGTGGTGACTTGGGAGTGGAACAAGGTTTTGGATTTACAAGTCGTAATACTTTTCGTAATGCAGAGGTTTTGCAAGTAAATCTACGTGGAGCATTAGAAGTTCAGTCTGTTACTAATGTGTCTAACCCAAATAATATCTTGGGTATATTCAATACTTTTGAAACAGGAGTAAATGTTACACTGGATATACCTAGATTTTTGGCCCCTATTCGTCGCGAGATTTTTTCGCGTTATTTCCGACCCAAAACGCGTATTCGTGTGGGTTATAGCTTTCAGGACAGGCCCGACTACCAACGAACAATTATTGATGTTTCCTATGGTTATTTTTGGCAACCATCTGATAAAATTAATCATATTCTGAATCCTATTGAGGTAAGTGCTGTGAAAATTCATCCAGAGCCGGAGTTTCAACAAGTAATTGATCAGTATCAAGATCCTCGGATTAAATATTCTTACCAAGATCACATGGTGCTTGGTATGAGTTATGCCTTTATTTTTCATGAAAAAATTGGGCGGCAACGAAAACCATATCAATATTTCTTTGGGAAAATTGAGCTTGGGGGAATTCCCTATTCAAGCTTTAGTCGCATGTTTGGAAATCCGAAAGATTCTATAGGTCAGCATTGGATTGGTAATTTACCCTATACGCAGTTTATTCGCGTCGAAGGTGATTATAGGTACTATCTTCCTGCCTATAGTACTAATGTGATAAATGTGTTTCGTTTCAATTTTGGAATAGGAATTCCATTGGGAGGATCAGTAGCCATACCCTTTGAGAAGAGTTTTTATATCGGTGGGACAAATAGCATGAGAGCGTGGGTGCTTGGAACGCTTGGTCCGGGTTCATACAAAGCGTCAGGTAGTACTTTTGAAATGACAGGAGACATGAGAATTGAGCTTAACTATGAATTACGCTTTGATTTGGGAAAGAGCTTGGAGGGAGCATTCTTTGCTGATGCTGGTAATATATGGTTGATTCGTGAAAACACCTTGATGCCTGATGGTGTGTTTAAGTTTTCAACTTTTATTCCGCAATTTGCTCTTGATGCAGGTTTTGGACTTCGTTACGACCTTGGTTTCTTAGTAATTAGATTTGATGGAGCTATTCCATTATACCAGCCTTATCGTAGTTCGGGCGACCGGTGGTCAGTTACTAACGAGCAAAATAAACTAATAATTGGTTGGAACTTTGCTATTGGATATCCTTTTTAAGGGAAAATGTAAATGAGTTTATTCTCCGAAATATTATATCAGAAACTAAAGACGCACTTTGGTCACACTCCCACGCCCAAGCAGGACACGCTTTTGCAAATGTTGGCTCAGTTTGTTCAGATTAAACAGGAGCGCTCTTTGTTTATGCTCAAAGGTTATGCTGGTACTGGAAAAACTACCTTGATTTCGGCATTGGTTAAAAGCTTACGCGATGATAAAGTTCCTTTTCGATTGATGGCGCCAACTGGTCGTGCAGCCAAAGTTTTGGGGCAATATTCGGATTATCATGCTAGTACAATTCATCGTAGTATTTACTTTGCTCGTACAGGGCCAGGTGGAGGATTGATTCTTACATTGCAAAAAAACAAACTTTCCAATGCAATATTTATTGTCGACGAAGCTTCCATGATTCCTGATGATACTTCCAGTGAAAAAAGTGGAGGTCGAAATCTGCTCTACGACTTAATGGAGTATGTATTTATGGGCAATAACTGTAAGCTGATTTTGGTGGGCGATACCGCTCAACTGCCTCCGGTGGGCATTGAAATAAGTCCTGCTCTGGATAAAAAATATATGCATGCAGCTTTTCATTTGAATATTACGGAGTTTCAGTTAACCGAGGTGGTACGTCAAGAACGAGAATCAGGAATATTGGATAATGCCACTCGATTACGCCAAAAGATTAGTCAGAACGAACCAAATACTCCATTCTTCGATCTTTATGGATTCAAAGATATTGTGAATCTCCCGGGCATGGAATTATTGGAGGAATTGCAATCATCCTATGATTTTCAAGGTTTTGAAAACACAGCTATTATTACTCGTTCCAATAAAAGAGCCAATCAGTATAATCGAGAGATACGTAATCGAATCCTCTTTCGCGAGGAGGAAATAAGTGCAGGTGATTTGCTGATGGTGGTCAAGAATAATTACTTTTGGTTGGAAGAAGATTCCAAAGCTGGATTTTTGGCCAATGGCGATATGATGGAAGTGATGAAGGTAATTCATCGTGAGCAAATGTATGGATTCGACTTCGCTGATGTGATGGTGCGATTGGTGGATTATCCTGACGAGGAAGAAAAAGAAGTAAAAATCATGCTGGATGCCCTTTTTGTGGATCGTCCTGCTTTGAGTTTCGAAGATAATAACCGTCTTTTCAATGAGGTGATGTTGGATTATGAGGATATTCCTCAAAGGCGAAAGAAGATTGAAGAGCTAAAAAAGAATCCTTATTTCAACGCTTTGCAAGTGAAGTTTGCTTATGCGCTTACTTGCCACAAAACCCAAGGAGGGCAGTGGGAACAGGTGTTTATTGATCAGGGATTTATAAAAGAAGAAATGCTCGACCGCGAATATATGCGCTGGCTTTATACCGCCATCACACGCGCTACTAAGAAAGTGTTTCTGATTAATTTTCCTGAGAGTTTTGTGGAGGAAGTGTAGCTTCGACAGGCTCAGCTACCGGCGACAAGCTCAGCTACCGGCGACAGGCTGACTTCGACAAGCTCAGCCACCAGTAACTGTCATAGCTACCGGCGATAAACTCGCTATAATGGGCTGATAATTTCAATGCTTAATATTTCAAGGTCCCTGAGTTTATCGAAGGGCCGTTTAGTAAGAGAAGCTGACTTCAATAAGCTCAGCCACCAGCGACAAGCTGACTTCGACAAGCTGA
>JAGLCR010000058.1 GCA_023146135.1 Bacteroidales bacterium | reverse complement strand
AAGACTTTAATGCTTCGCATTAAATTTTTTATTGACGCTGATTATACTGATATAAGCTGATTTCAATTTCAATGTTTTCCTATGGAAACATTGAAATAATTAAAGAAATTAGTGTCGAAAAGAAATGCTATATTATTATACACCAGTATATTATACATATGGGTAGCGAAAATAGAATCAAATAATAAATATCAACTAAAAATAAGATGCGTTTGCCCTGGGCTAGAAGCATTACAAAACCACCTAGAAAAAGCCTTGTCTATATTTTTAGCGGCCATACTTACTTTCATCAGCCAAATAAGCATCACAGAGCTCAAAACAAATATTAGAGAAAACATCTACTACTATTTTGATAATCACTCAAAAAGGCTTATTTTTGGTTAGAATTTAGCAAAATAAGGATTATTAAAGAAATAAGGGGTGGTTTTTAGACGGACTGCCATTAGAGCAACAAGCTAAAAAAAAAACATTGTGACTGAAATTAAAGTAAGAGAAAAATACAGAGACTTGATAAATGACATTGATTTCGACAAGCTCGAACTTCAATTAAAAACACCTAATATTTTTCAAATTTTGGGCGTTGCAAGAACTGAAATACGACACTCAAATTTTTTAGGTTGGTTACTCGACCCAAATGGAAATCACGGACTTGGAAAACTATTTTTGACCAAATTCTTACGTGGAATAGCAACATCTGAAATAGCAACTGAACTTGATGAATTTGAAATCGAGGAATTGAATTTCAATAATGTTGAATTAAGGAGAGAATGGAAAAATATTGACCTATTACTAATTTTTGATACATTAGTAATTTGTATTGAAAATAAAATTGACAGTAAAGACCATTCAAACCAACTCACTAAATACAGAGAAATTGTAAATTCAAATTTCAAATCAAGAAAAAAGGTTTTTGTCTATCTAACACCAATAGGAGAATTACCAACAGATCAAACGGAAAGGAAATATTATGCGATTTATTCGTATCAAGAAATTATAGAACAATTTGAACGAATATTAAAAATTCACGGAAACTCTTTAAATTCAGGAGTTAAGCAATATATATCAGACTATTTAACAACCATAAAACGAGAGCTTATGAAAAACGATGAGTTAAACGAACTTGCAGATAAAATTTATAAAAATCATCGTGAACTCATTGATTTTGTTTTTGAACACAAATCAGATATAGCGTCTGAACTTTATCCTATTTTTGTTAAAAAGATTGAAAATAGTGGTTGGATAATGGGTTCAAAACACAAAGGTTACGCTCGATTTTTAACTTCAGAACTTAACAAAATAATCCCAAACAAAGGAAAAGGATGGCCTTTAAAAGAAAACTTCCTTTTTGAAATAGACTATTATTGGAGTAAGAAAAAAGTGGTTTTTAAAACGGTAGTTTCACCAAGCGACCCTGAAATTCACGACATCTTTCAGAAAGCTATGAGTAATATTGAAGGTGCGAAAAAACCACGAGGAAACAAATGGCTTGTTCATTTTATTCATACTTGGAAATTCGATATTGAGGATTTTATTAGTGCTGACGAAAGTGAAGTAATGAAAATTTTGGATAAAGAATGGGATAAAGTAGAAGAAATTGTAGCAAAAGTAGAAATGGAATTATTAAAATATAAAACGGAATTACAACAACATTTGGAATAAAGCCAGTTGCCAATCGAGTAGACGACTGATGGCCAATTGACCGTCAGTGCGCCTCTACTCCGTTAGCTGACGGATACGATCTCGTCAGCTTGTTGTCAGACAGGTATACAGCGGTTCTCTAAATCATAAGAAATAACGAGTTTTTGTAATCAGTGGTGGAAGCCTCTTGATATAAACTAAACAAATGACACATAACCTCTTTTCCTGAGGCGTTCCAAAGTGATGCTTGTTATAAGAATAGGACTTTACTCATGAATCTTTTACAGTATAGGGTATTCGTGCAGACTTCGCTGGAGGGCAAGTTGTAATATCTTCCTTGTTTATAATTTTAGAATAAGTCAAACAAAACCTTTCCTTATCCATTGGCAATTTCCCTAATTTTACACTATGAGTAAAATAGTATATATCACAATTTTAATAATTGCCATCATCTTTACGGCCTGTCAATCGGGTTTCGATAAACCTGAAGGGAAAACCGTATTCCGTTATAATGAATCAGCTGGAATAAGCTCCTTAGATCCGGCCTTTGCTCGCGACCAGGCAAATATTTGGGCTAGCAATCAGATATTTAATGGATTGGTTCAATTAGACGACAGTTTATTGGTAAAGCCTTCAATAGCCAAATCATGGGAAATATTAGATAGTGGTCGTACCTATATTTTTCATTTGCGCAGCGATGTGGTTTTTCATGATAATGCATGCTTCATGGATTCTGTAGGTCGAAAAATGATAGCCGCTGATGTGGAGTATAGTTTGAAACGAGTGATTAACATAAAGACTCTCAGCCCTGGAGCAGTATGGCTAAGTAATCTATTGCGAAAAGACTCAGTAGATACTTACGCTATTTACCCAATAAACGACAGTACCATAAGCATCAAATTAAAGCAGGCCTTCTCCCCTTTCTTAGGTAGATTAAGCATGCAATATTTCTCTGTCATTCCGCATGAGGCGGTGAATCTTTATGGCAAAGATTTCTCACGGCATCCTGTGGGAACTGGCCCATTTTACTTTAAGCTTTGGAAAGAAGGCGTAAAGTTAGTATTACTAAAAAACGAAAAATATTTTGAGTCAGATAATAAGGGCAAACTCCCTCACTTAGATGCTGTAGCCATTAGCTTTATCATTGACAAACAGTCTGTTTTTTTGGAGTTTGTGAAAGGCAATATTGATTTCATCTCAGGCATCGACCCTAGCTATAAAGATGAATTACTGCAAGGCGATGGTAGTTTGAATCCCAAATATAAAGGTGAATTTATGCTGATGAGTGCACCCTATTTAAATACCGAGTACTTGGGAATTATGGTAGAAAAAACTCCATTGATGCAAAACTCACCCCTACGCTTGCGTAAAATTCGACAAGCAATTAATTATAGTTTCGACCGTAAGAAAATGATGCGTTATTTACGCAATAATATTGGTATTGCTGGCAATAATGGATTTGTACCAGTGGGAATGCCTGGTTTTGAAAATGGAATTACGCAAGGTTATAATTACAATCCCGACAAAGCACGCCAACTACTTATGGATGCAGGCTTTCCGAATGGTGAAGGGATGCCAGTAATCACTTTATCCACCACAGCGGCTTATCTAGATATATGTAAATACATTCAGCAACAAGCCGAGCAAGTGGGCATAAGCATGGAGGTAGATGTAAATCAAGCTGCAGCACTACGACAAATGATTGCAAATAGCAAAATGCCTTTTTTTCGTGGGTCATGGATTGCCGATTATGCTGACCCTGAAAATTATCTAGCCTTATTTTATAGCCCAAACTTTTGTCCGGCAGGTGCAAACTACACTCATTATTCCAACCCAAAATTTGACCTAATGTATGAAAAGGCTCGAGGCGAAACGGATTTAGCTAAACGCTTGCAGCTTTACCGTGAAATGGATCAAATGGTTATAAATGATGCTCCAGTAGTAGTGCTGTATTATGATAAGGTGCTACGATTTGTACAAAACAATATTCAAGGCTTAGGTATTAATTCTATGAATTTACTGCAATTGAAAAATGTAGTGAAAACTGAAAAGTAATCTTACTATTAATAACTATTTTAAATAGTAAAACGAGCATATTCCAATACAAAAAAAATTACTTTTGTTTCGCACAAGAATTATAACAATACTAAATTCTAAAATAAATGGCTAATTAAATATTATCTTGATGAAACTATCGATTACCCTATTCTTTTTATTCATAACGCTTTCATCATCAGCTCAAGAGCTTGATGAGGTGTTTAACGATGGCAACTTATCTACTGTTAAGAATAACATCCATTTCAGCCTAAGCGATATGACAGAGGGCTATATAAACATTGGCTATGATCGATATTTAGGAGATCATAGTTCTATTGGAGCTACTGTAGGCCTTTATCTTTTTAATGGTCCTAATTTATATTATTTTGGGGGAAACTATCGTAATAGGCGACCTGAGGACAAACTCAACTTTGATAGTGGTTTTATGTTTCACTTAAGAGCTCGTTTTTTTCGTTTTAGAAGCGAAGGTTTTTTTTACCAAATTGGATTTATGATTCGTCAAACCAAATTATTAAACAATACATATTCATTTCTAAGTGTTCCTGAAACAAAATTCGGCTATCAAATTAGCATTACTGATAGAATTGGTGCTACAGCTAGTGTTGGTATCGGATTGGGTATTGCTGAAATAAAACAGTCAGGCTCAAAATCTAGTATTTGGAATATTAGTGATGCCGGTATATTTTTTCCTCTAAATATTGAAGTTCATTATAATATATAAATCAAAAATCTAATTCCATATTTTTTTAACAACAAAACAAAATGAAAATAGTACTGCAATTATTTAGCATCATTCTAATTGGCCTCACCTCCATTTATTCGCTTAATGCTCAAGATATAAAAATCATTAAAGGTGAAGAGATAAGATCAAAAATGAAAATCTCACAAATAGTTGGTGAGATAGACAATCGTGTTTATACCGTTTTTTACGCAAAAAAGAAGTTCTATCTGCGTTCTTATAATAAGGATTTAAGCGTTGACAAATCCTTGGAGATAAATATGGAGTATAAAAAGAAACACCTTGAAATGCATGGAGTAGTTAAGATAATGAATCGTATTTACTCGCTCGGACAATTTAACAATAAAAAAACACAAAAAAAGTACTTGCTATTTCAAGAGCATTCGCCAAAAACACTAAAAGTAATTAAGCAATGGAAAGTACTCGGTGAAATTCCATATGAAAAAAAACGTAGAAGTGGAGACTTCAGTTTTGCCTATTCACAAAACAAAAAGCGTGTATTGGTATATCATTATATGCCTTATAAGAAAGGGTCAAAACAAAAAATCGCATTTAGTGTCCTGGACTCCAATATGAATAAATTATGGTCAAAAAAGCTTACACTACCATATTCTGATGAACTTTTTCTTATCAAAGACTTTGAGGTTGATGATGAGGGTAATGTATATTTAATTGGAAAAAAATGGAAAGGAAAACCAAAAAATGTTGTGAGTGGTAAAATAAACTTCTCTTATGTAATACTTGGTTATCATGCTCAAGGTGATGATGTTAAAGAGTATAAATTAGCCTTAAAGGATAAGTTTATCACACAGGTTAAGCTAGCGGTGGACAATAACTTAAACTTAATTTGCGCAGGTTTTTATACCAATACCAAAAACGTATATAGTTTGGGTGGTAGCTTTTTACTGAAAATTGACCACAAAACTTCTGATGTAATGGTTTCTAACTACAAGGATTTCTCTGTGGATTTTATCACAAGTTTGATGAGTAAACGTAAACAAGAAAAAGCTAAAAAGAAAAAGAAAAAGGGCAAGACCATAGAAATGCCCGAATACGATCTTGACGCTTTGGTAATTCGCGATGATGGAGGAGTACTATTAATTGGCGAGCGATATTATGTTGTTTCACATACCTACGTTGATGCAAATGGACATAGGAGTACAACCTACACCTATTACTCAACAAATATTATTGTGGTAAACTTTAATCCTGATGGTAGTGTTAAGTGGATGCGGCGAGTTCCTAAAAGTCAATCCTCTGCTTCACCCTACTTTTTATCCTATGTATCGGCCACTTATGAAGATAACATCTACTTTATCTATAACGACCATGTTGACAATTCAAAAAAGAAAAAGGAAATCGATTTTGGACATTTTTCAATACGAGTTAAAAAGGCAAACCTAGTAGCTTATAGAATCAATAGTAGTGGCGAAACTAATTATTTATCACTATTCCCTGCTGGAAAAGGAAATACACTTGTGGTTCCTCAGCATAGCCGACAGTTAAAAGAAACTAAAGATATTATTCTCTTCAGCACCTACGGTAAAAAACAAAAGATTTATCGTATAGAGTTTGAATAATAAACATCATTACGGAGTTTAGATAATATACGACTGTTCAATATCTTTTGAACAGTCGTTTTTTTGTACTTCATAATTTGTATTTTTGTCAGTAGTAGAAGATTAATCATTTAGTAAAAACTCCATTGATGAAAGATTACTGTTACAAATACCCCAGACCATCATATACAGTTGATGCAGCCATCTTCGCAAAGCAAGATCGTAAAATATTGCTTATTCTGCGTAAGCATGACCCCTTTGCTGGCAGCTGGGCTTTTCCTGGTGGCTTTATGGATATGGACGAAACACCAGAGGAGGCCATTATACGCGAGCTTGAGGAAGAAACTTATATTACTGGTATTAAGCTAAAGCAATTCAAAACCTATGGAGCGCTTGGCCGCGACCCACGAGGAAGAACCATATCTACCCTATTTATTGGTTTTGTTAAACACTCTAGCGACATCAAGCCCAAAGGAGGAGACGATGCGGCAGAAGCACGATGGTTTAATTTGGAGGATATTCCTGAATTAGCCTTCGACCATGGTATTATTTTTACAGAACTATTAAACAGCTTAAATATTTAAAAAAATCTAGCATAAAAAAAGCCTCCAAAAAAATTCATTTTTGGAGGCTTTTTTGTGTTTCAAATTGAAAAATTATAGTTTTTCCAATAGGAAATCGGTCATCTTACGATACACATGAAAATGCGTATAACGACCTTCGCGGATACTATGATCACTATTGGGATAAAACTGCATATCAAATTGCTTATTATTGTTTAGTAATGAAGTAATCAAATCCATTGAATTCTGTACATGCACATTATCGTCAGCTGTTCCATGCATCAATAGATAATTCCCTTTCAGTTTAGCAGTATGCGAAATTGGAGAGTTGCTATCATAACCATCACCATTTTCTTGTGGTGTACGCATAAAACGTTCGGTATAAATATTATCATAATATCGCCAATTGGTAACTGGAGCAACGGCTATACCTGCCTTAAAATACTCAGCGCCTTTTGTCATGCATAGCGTTGACATATAACCGCCATAACTCCAACCAAAAATACCAATACGGGTTTTATCAATATATGGAAGTGTTCCAAGGTATTTATTGGCATTTATTTGATCGATGGTTTCCAATTTGCCCAACTGAAGGTAAGTAGATTTTTTAAACTCCTCACCTCTTGCTCCTGTACCACGACTATCAACCGATACTACAATATAACCTTTCTGGGCAAGCATTTCAAACCACATTAGATTAAACCATCCCCAGCTATTGGTTACCGTTTGAGAACCAGGGCCTCCATACAAATACATCAATACAGGATATCGCTTGCTCGAATCAAAATCCAATGGTTTAATCATCCAAGCATTGAGCTCAATATCATCATCAGTTTTTATTTTGAAAAAAGTTTTTTGAGAATACCCATATTCGTGCACCAAATCATACATGGCCTTATTATTCTCCAGAATATATAGCTGCGACCCATTTGATTTATGAACCGTGGTTATGGGAGGCGTATTTGCATCTGAAAAGGTATTTACATAATACTTAAAATTGTCTGAAAACTGAGCAGTATTTGTTCCCACATGGCTTGATAGTTGAATACGACGCAAGCTTGACAAATTAACCGCAAAAATCTCACGATTAATTGGTGATGAAAATGCTGCTTGATAATATAAGAAACCTCTCTTTTCGTCCAATCCAAAGAAATCGGTTACATCATAATTACCTTTAGTTAATTTTTTAACTAAAGCTCCTTGCATATTATAGTAGTATATATGGTTGTAACCATCCATTTCTGAAGTAAAAATAAAACCCTTATCCTTTTTTAAGAAAATCAAATTATCAGTTATGTCTATATAGTATTTATTCTCCTCACTGTAAAGTACTTTAGAACTACCATCTTCCGCATTTGCCAGCAATAGCTCCCATTTATTTTGCAAACGATTCAATCGCTGAATGGATAAAATATTAGCATTATTGGTCCATTTTATTCGCGGAATATAAATATCTTTTTCAGCACCAATATCCATTGTTTTGGTATTAGCTGTAGCTAAATCATATACAAGTACACTTACTACAGAATTGTCCTCTCCTGCCTTAGGATATTTATATTTATACTGTTTAGGATACAACTCTCCAAAAACAGTAAACTCAAATTCTTTTACCTTACTTTCATCAAAACGAATAAAAGCAATACGCTGACCATCAGGCGACCACTCATACGCTTTATTGAAAGAAAACTCTTCTTCATAAACCCAATCAGGAGCGCCATTAATAACCTTATTGAACTCTCCATCTTTGGTAAACTGAATTTCTGTTCCACTCTCAAGGTTCTTAATAAACATATTATTATCTCGCATAAAAGCTACCAATTTACCATCAGGCGAAAAGCTTGCCAATCGTTGAGCTCCATTTTTTGATAATTGTTCCAGTTTTTTGGTTAAAAAATCGTACACCCAATACTCAGCAGTAAATGAATGTCTATAAATGCCTTTTCGCTTTGTTATCAAAAGAATTTTCGACTCATCGGCACTAAACTTATATGAAGAATATCGGATAGGTTTACTTGCTCCTTCTGGAATTAAGTGACCAGCATCAATAAGTGTTTTGACATGTTTGCCATTACGATATGAGTATTGGTCTAAATTTCCTTGATCCATTACCGTATATGACTCGCCACTATTCAACGAATTGAACCCACTAATTGTTTTGGGGTAAAATTTATACTTTAACCAAATATCTTCTAATTCTATTTTTTTTGTTTGAGCAAAAGTATAATTACCTACTAAAAAGAATATTATACTTAATACGATGAGTTTTTTCATGTTAGTTATCTGTTAAATTTCATGATTATTAAAGGAATCAAATTTACAGAAAATATGTATTTGTACAGCACTTCATTTAAGTGCAAATATCAATAATAATAATAATAATAAAGGCCATATCAAACAAGATATGGCCTTTGCTAATATTGATAATTTCAATAGATGTAAACAATATAAACAACTCTAATCTAAAAACTTATCAAGCATATCACATATTTCCCAATTATCGTATTGAAACAGCATATCATTTTCACTTATTCCTGTTTGTGAAATTATTGCCGTTAGTATTTCTGACGATATTTTGAAATCCTCAGAATTTGGGTCAATTTCCTTAAATGACATAGATGTGCCAAATAATTTGAAAGCGGTATTATTTACTGTAATTATTTTTATTGCAGATTCATAATTATTTATTCCATGAACAACAGCTAGACTGTCAAGATATTTCATTTTATCTTCCTCATTTTCACTATTCACTTCTTTAATTGAATCATTAATAAACTGGAATAATGCCGTACATTTTTCAACACTACTTATAGTCAAAGTTGAATCTGAAGAAAAATCGTCAGTAAAATAACTTAAAAACTCTTCTGGATAAGTATCTGGTTTAGCATTCATTTTCCTTTTTGGGTTGGGCAATAATACAACACCTTCAGTTCGCTCATGGATTTTTACCAACGAAATTATTTCATTCGCAATATTATCGTCCCAATTGGCTTCTTGTGATTGAACAACAATTTCAATGATATCGACTCCATTATACACTAACCATGTTTGACCAAGCATTTTTTCATTCTGCATATACTTTTTCTTCACAGTAAGTGCTGGTAAATCATCCACTTTAACCTCTTCAACTTCTCCAAGCTGTTCCTCATAGTCAAAGGTTTTAATATCTTTGTATATATCACCTGAATTGTCTGCAACATAGGCATACATACTAAACGTATTGGGGCCTTTCCCTTTATTGTTCCAGCCATCGGGCAAATCAGCTGTAATAACCCCTTTCTTACTTTTGTATTGATTACTTATCGTTTCTTGAGATTTTTGATCAGCTGAACTGTTGTTATCAGGTTCATTAGAGTTACCACCACACGACCATAAAAAGGCGGTTAATAAAGCAAATAGAAATACGGATTTATTTTTCATGTTTTTTTTATTAAATTAATAGAATAATTGTTAGTACTAACACCTTAATTCTGCATAGATATTTATACTGCAAAACCTTACTGATTTAAGGTAATACCAAAAATAAAAAAAATATCATTTCATATTCTATTCTAATCACAATAAATCCCTCTATTTTCATACTAATTCGTCAATCAATAAGATAGTATTTGTAGTATTCATTAAAATTACGGTAAACAGAAACTGTTAGAATTATAAATACAATTCTGGCTTATTCAAAAAAAAAGCCTTTTGAAAAAATCAAAAGGCTTAAATAAAAATATTTTTATTCTTTTAGAACCCGAAGTATAAACCTCCTTGGAAATCTCCTTGAAAGGCAACTACACCTGCATTCATGCTTAGTCCACTACTAGCGCCACCGGTACCAACTCCAGCGTAGAATCCTACACCAGCAAAATACATTGGCATCAACAAACGTCCTTGCATTCGAATTCCGATACGGTCACTTAAAGCTATTTTCAAGCCACCAGAAACACCAAGTCCAAAGCGCCATACATCACTAACACTTGCGTCTTGAACACCAAGAATTGTTGCACCTAAACTAATACCTCCAAAAAGAGTGAGTTTTTCGCTTACGGGCATTTCACTATGACTACCTATCAATACATAATGGATATTTACATCACCATCCCAATTTCTATAATCTCCTAGGTATGAGCCATAGGGTCTGAAATGGGCCTCCGTTTTCATCAAGGAATAACTTAACTCAACACGATGATTTTGACTCGCTAAAACGTTAAGATAGACACCATAATTCATAGCATTGTCCATTCTAAACTCTCCCTCATAATATTTTACCTTACCACCAAATTGATAACCAACTACAGGTGCTAATTCTATTTTATTCTCAGTTTGTGCTTGAGCATTATTAAAACTAAATGATAATAATCCTACTAGTAAAAAAAGTGTAATTCTTTTCATGTTTATATTTAATATGGTTAAACTAATTCTAAGACAAAGGTATAATAATTATTTACTGAATGGGGACAATATTTAACATGTCTTGGATAATGGGCTTAAGACCTGCAAAGAAAAACTCAACAGCTATTACCATCATTATCAAACCCATAAGCTTGAGCATAATCTTATTACCTGTTTCTCCCATAAATTTCATTACTGTACCGCCACCTACAAGAGAAAGAAATGTTACAATAAGTACTACTAATATTGCTATAGGCAATACAATCTGATGTTGAACATCTTTTGCATCTTGCATCAAAACAATTGCATTAGTAATTGCTCCAGGACCAGCAATCATAGGAATGCCTAAAGGCGTAATTGCAATATCATCAAGCTCTTTTTCCAAATCCTTGTCATCATATTTTAGACGACTGAGACGTGCATTTAACATATCATAACCCATGATGAAGAAGATTACTCCACCGGCTATTCTAAAACCATTAACCGATATTCCAAAAAATTGAAATAACAATCTACCCGCAAAGGCAAATAGTGTAAGAATGATAAATGCTGTTAAAACAGCTTTTAGCGCTGTTCTTCTCTGTAATTTTGGGCTCAAATCGCTTGTCATTGCAAGAAAAACAGGGGTAACACCCATGGGGTTTATAATTGCCAAGAAACTTGTAAATGCAAATAAGCCAAATGATAATAAATCAGTCATAAAAATAGTATTGTATTCTTCGGCGAAATTATATATTTTTTCAATGCTATTCAGCAATTGAATTTTGGAGTTTACTTAAAATGGCTAATAATCGGTTATTTCTAACAAACGCTCGTCCAGATTATCAGTATTTTCAATTTTAATATTTACGTAAGAATCGGGCAATAGGCGCTTTACAATATCAGGCCATTCAATAAAACAATAATTTCCACTTTCAAAATACTCTTCTATTCCAATATCAAGAGCTTCTTGGAATTGCTCCAAACGGTAAAAATCAAAATGGTATATTTCCTCTCCATTTTCTCGTAAATACACATTTACAATAGAAAAAGTGGGACTACTCGGGTGATCCAACGACCCAAGAGCTTTAGCAAACTGAGTACTAAATGTTGTTTTACCAGTACCCATTTCACCATCCAAAACAAATATGCGTTGATTTGGATACTTCGCCAATATTTGGCGAACAGTGCTTTCTATATTTTCTTTTTTTACTATCATTGATTACAAAAGTAAAGCTTATTCATTAATAAGCTTTACTCAATATCGAATTAATAATAATTAGAATCGATTATTTCTTTGCCGATAATGATACAATAGGAATTAGCACTTCCTCCAAGGAAATACCACCATGCTGGAAGGTATCACGATAATAGTTAGCATAATAATTATAGTTATTGGGGTAGGCAAAGAAATCAGATTCTTTACAAAACACGTAGGATGTACTTACATTTACTTTTGGAAGAAATACATCATCAGGGTTACGAACTTCAAAAACATCTTTCTTTTTATAATCTAAGTTTTTGCCAAACTTATAACGAAGATTTGTATTTGTATTTCGATCACCCAATATTTTCACGGCTTTTTTCACGCGTACCGAACCGTGGTCGGTAGTAATAATCATATTACCCCCTTTTTCAGCAATATATCGGAACATATCCATTAAAGGTGAATTCTTTAACCATGAGTTTGTCAATGAGCGGTAAGCCTTTTCATCACTAGCTAGCTCTCTAATCACTTCCATTTCGGTACGTGCATGGGACAGCATATCCACAAAATTATAAACTATAACATTCAAATCATTATTGACAAGCTGGTGCATGTTTTCAGCTAGTTTCTTACCTTTTGCTAGGGTAAGAATCTTATTATACGATGTTTTATAATCTTTACCTAAACGCTTCAATTGGGTTTGGAGTAATTCGGCTTCAAACTGGTTCTTAGTACCTTCTTGATGTTCATCAATCCAATACTGAGGATATTTCTTGGCAATTTCAGATGGCATTAAACCAGCGAATAGCGCATTACGTGCATATTGAGTGGTTGTTGGCAAAATAGAATAATATATCTCATCTGAATCTAGGTGAAAATAATCACTGATTAAAGGGTAAATCGACCTCCATTGATCGTATCGTAAGTTATCTATCACAAAAAGAAAAGTAGGGGTCCCTTTTACCATTTTAGGTAAAACCTTTTCTCGCAATAAGGTTTGAGACTGTATAGGGCCATCTTCCACACCATTAATCCAATCCACATAATTATCCTCAATAAATGATGAAAAAACAGAGTTTGCTTCTTCTTTTTGCATTTGAAGGATTTCAAGAACACCTGGATCCTCAGAATTTTCTAGCTTAAGCTCCCAACTAACCAATCGCTTATAAATATCAACCCACTCTTCATAATCAAGACGGTTTGAAATCTCCATTCCTATATTTCTAAACTCCATTTGATAAGAATGGGTATTCTTTTCACTGATGATTTTTTTACCATCAATATTCTTCTTTATTGCTAGTAAAATTTGATTAGGATTTACTGGCTTAATAAGATAATCGGCAATGTTTGAACCTATTGCCTCTTCCATAATATGCTCTTCTTCACTTTTAGTAATCATGATTACAGGAAGTACCGAACTTATTTTTTTTATCTCTTCCAATACTTCAAGACCTGTTAAACCTGGCATGTTTTCATCCAAAAAAACTAAATCGAAATTCGTATCGCGAATCATTTCCAATGCATCAGTTCCATTATTAGAAGTAGAAACATCATAGTCCTTTGCTTCTAAAAACATGATATGTGGGCGCAACATATCAATTTCATCATCTACCCAAAGAATTTTTGCTAAGCTCATATTATTTTTTTGTGGTTTTACAAGTTCTCCATATTTGAGATTGTAAAAATAAGTGTAAATTTACAAACCTCAAACATATGATATTTAATAAACGTTAAATACTGATTAAATTATGCTGAACAAAAAAAAGATATTCAACGACCCTGTTTATGGCTTTATAAATATCCCAGGTGGAATAATATTTGACCTAATTGAACATCCTTATTTTCAGCGATTAAGAAGAATCACTCAACTAGGTTTGTCTCATTTGGTTTATCCCAGTGCTATTCATTCTAGATTTAGTCATGTATTAGGCGCCATGTTTTTAATGGGTGAAGCATTGCACACATTACGCCAAAAGGGACACCAAATTAGCGATGAAGAATATGAAGCTGCTCTAATTGCCATTTTACTTCACGATATTGGTCATGGCCCTTTTTCGCACGCCTTGGAGCATTCCATTGTTGATAGTCATTCGCATGAAGAGCTGTCTATTTTGTTTATGGAGCAGCTAAATTCAGAATTTGATGGCAAGTTAACTCTAGCACTCTCCATCTTCAAAAACGAGTATCCAAAACGATTTTTACACCAATTAGTAAGCGGACAATTGGATGTGGACCGTTTGGATTATTTGCGTCGCGACAGCTTCTTTACAGGCGTTTCCGAAGGAGTGATTGGTACTCAACGAATAATCAAGATGCTAGATGTGGATAACGACCAATTGGTGGTGGAAGCTAAAGGAGTTTATTCCATTGAAAATTTTTTGAATTCACGCCGCATCATGTACTGGCAAGTATATTTGCATAAAACTGTATTGTCGGCCGAGTATTTATTGATGAATATATTGAAAAGAGCAAAGGTATTAAGTGCCAATGGTGAGAAATTATTCGCTTCTCCTGCCCTAGCCTATTTTCTTGAAACACCCAGTAACAAACAAGATTTTTCTTCAGAAGGGAATGCGCTATTTCATTTTGCCCAACTAGATGACTCTGATATTCAGGGGGCAATAAAAGTTTGGAGCAGTCACCATGATGTTGTGCTTGCTCGACTCTCAAGCAATTTAATTGACCGAAAGCTATTTAAAGTAGCATTTTCTGAAAAACCATTTGATAAAATCTTAATTGATGATATTCAAAAATCAATAGCAAAAAATTACGGTATAAGTATGGAGGAAGCAGCATATTTCATTATTCATGAAAAAACCTCTAACTCAGCTTATAAGGTAAATGAAAATAACATTAATATTCGCTTCAAGGATGGAACGATAAAGGATATTGCCGATGCTTCTGACAATATGGGAGTAAGCGGTATTTCCAATGTGGTAACAAAATATTTTTTATGTAGTCCAAAGTAGTGTAATATAGCACTCATAATCTAGCCTTTTTAGCAGGGAATACGCATAACATTTGTTTTTGATGATTTGGTTATTTACCTATACTTTAACACTTTATAAAACATAATAAAGTAAACGTATAGATTTTACTGATTAGTTACAAAATATTTAGACTGCGATTAACCGATTCATCAGATAAACAGATAAACAGATAAACAGTTAAACAATAGAATTACAAAGGAATTAACTAGTGAGTCTATGTAGTACAAATATTAATAAAAATAGTGTGAGTTTACCCTGGCCTTCCTAGCTATATAATTGAACTGAGTTGAAGCTTTATGTATCTTCGCCCCATGAACAAACGCATACTCAAACTAGCCATTCCAAATATCATCAGTAATATCAGCATTCCTTTACTAGGCATGGTTGATACTGCCTTGATGGGTCATATGGATAGCTTAGTGTATGTGGGTGCCATTGCATTGGGCAGTATGGTTTTTAATTTTATTTATTGGGGGTTGGGTTTCTTACGAATGGGAACTGTAGGATTTACAGCGCAAGCAAAAGGGGCTAATGACAAAAAAGAAATCACACGAATACTATATCGTGCTGGCATTATCGCTTTTATAGGTGGAATTTTCATTATTGCTATTCACCCTTTGATTATTAATTTCGGATTGGGAATCACATCCGCCGGGCCTGAAGTGAAACTTTATGCACAAGAGTATTTTAATATTCGAATATGGGCGGCACCAGCATCATTATTGATATTAGTGTTGAGTGGTTGGTTTGTGGGAATGCATAATACTATCTACCCCATGATAATTTCTATTCTTACCAATATTTTGAATATTGGTTTCAGCCTTTGGTTTGTCTATGGAATGGATATGAAGAGTGATGGTGTAGCATGGGGAACTTTAATATCGCAATACCTTTCTGCTACTTTAGGAATTGGTTTTATCGTTTATAAATACCGTGAATATATTATTAAAGTAATGTGGTCAAAATTATTAGATTCCAAAGCATTAAAGAAATTTGCTAATGTAAATTCCGATATCTTTATTCGTACCTTGGGAATCATATTTGTATTCTCTTTTTTCACTGTACAATCAGCCAATATCAATGATAAGATACTAGCCGTAAACGCCATATTATTTCAATTCTTTATTCTCTTTTCCTATATGCTCGATGGATTTGCCAATGCTGCCGAGGCACTAAGTGGTGAGGCCGTAGGTATGAATAGTCGAAAAACCATGTTGAAATACACTAAATACCTTTTTGGCTGGGGGCTGATTTTTAGCCTATTATTCACTTTAGCTTATGTTTTTTTTGGAAATGAAATACTTGGCCTATTGACTAATAATAAAGACATTATCGAAACAGCTCAGCCAATGATGTTTTGGGTAATTATGATGCCATTGGTTTCCTTTGCTGCCTTTATGTGGGATGGAATATTTATTGGAGCTACAGCTTCCAAAGCTATGCGTAATACAATGATATTAGCCACATTAATTGTTTTTTTACCTTTATATTATTGGGGACCTTGGGATTTAATTAATCGACTTTGGATTGCCTTTATGGCCTATATGTTTGCCAGAGGCTTATTTTTGGGCTTGATGTTTAATTCCTCTGTTTTGAAGAAGTTAAATGGCTGATTAATATAATTTAGCATCTAAAGTAAGCGTAAATCCAATCAATCTAAGCGCTTACATCCTAACAATTTTATAATAATACCTTCTTCCATCCACATATACATTAAGAATATACAAACCCCTTGGTAGATCACCCAATTGAATAACACCCGATGTGTTGGGGACAAATTCTTCTTTTACTAAACGTCCCATATTATCATAAATTATTATATTCCCAATATTTACAGTCGATTCCATGTGAATTATATTCTTTGTCGGATTTGGAAAAATATTAATATTAGAAGCTACAAAGTCAATGGGTTTGATATTTACCAAAGTGTAGGTAACTGTGTCTGACTTATCGCAAGCCCATTTATCAATCGCAAAACAAGCAATTTCTACTTTTTTACTTTGATCCATCATATTAGAATCAATTATGACATAGTCCAAATAAGATATAGTATCTCCCGTATTGATATTTACCCATATATGATTGTTAAAACCTAGTGGGGCATAGATGGTATCTCCAAAAATTGATATCGTTGAATCAAGTCCTAAGTCTAAGTTTTCTTTTGAAATCACAATAGCAATAGGAATTTTAATTGTAGAGCATTCGCCTAAACGATTGAAACCATATTCATAATTAACCTTCAAATTAATCACCCTATTGGGATAAATCGTACCAAAACTATAACTAATCCCTGCGCCAGAGTAATACTCCAATTGTGGGCCTAAATATGATATTGGTTGCGAAACACTTGTATACCTTAGTTGGTAAGCCCACCCCTGCATTTGAATGTACACTCCCAAAGTATCGCCACTATTCAAGGATATGGAGGGGAAACTTAAAGTAATAAAGTCTTCAACATTATTCACATAAACACTATCGTTAATTATTAAATTCCATGAAGAGGAACTGTTTTCATATCCTTGATACTTGCCCGATTTAGTTAAAATATTAAATGGGTTCATTCCCAATGTAGCTATTCGAATTTCAAAACTATTGAGCTCGATATCATCCTTAGCTACAAGATTAAACATATTACCATTATAGTTAATCGTTGCTAATTCATTAGTTTTCAGTTGAGATTTGTATCGTAAATTACCACTTACACCTTGAATATATAGAATACTATCTTTCTGTACATTCAACAACATATTTGGAGGATTACTCATGGGCAATGTATCATTCAAATGCGCATACCATAGGAGTGTATCTCCTAAAACCAAACTAGCATTGAATAAGGCAGAATCATTAACACAAATAGTGTCATTGAAAGCGTTAACAATTGGTGAATCTACAATTCTATAGGATGATTTCAACACATTATTGGATAAATTGCTGTCTGTTGGGATTGTAATACGACCAGTAATATCATAATCTCCAGACAAGAACATATTATTTGAAGTCCAAAACGTATCAACAACACAGGACCCCATTCCATTTTGGGCATATATTGGCACCGAATCAGAAATCCCGCTTAAACTTGTTTTAGAATAAGCAATTTGAGTTGAAGGCAATGAATCACCGATATTGGCAATCACCCAACCCAATTGAGCTAAGGAATCATTACAATGATTATATGGACCTGGATTAACTAAGGAGCGAATTACCAAATCTGGATAATTTGGAGGGTTGAAAATCTGTATTAAAATATCTTTATTCCATACTTGATTAAAGAGCAATCGATGACCTTTATCATTAGGATGTGTGCCATCTGGTGTTAAAGCCGTATCCAATACATTATTACTCGCGGCCAAGGGCGTGAAAAACTCCAAATAATTGGGGGCAAATTTAGCAATGATAGAATCGTGCACGGCCCATTGGTAAGCAGCCCATGTGCTACTTGCAACAGGTTGAGTGGTACAAATATAAATAGGAATCCCCGAAGCCCACGAAAGTGCATTGATAGAGTCAAAATTAGATAATTGTTCACTCATAGGCCATTGCCGGTCGTTGGATGGAAGATTAACAATAATGGCATCAGGCTTTTGCTTTAATGCAGCCGTAATATTTCGAAGCGTATCCACCAATGGTCTATTTGCTGGTGTTGAATAGCCGGTTGGCATTAAACGATAGGTTGTATAACCACCAACCGCCAAATTAATAACTTCATTGGCAGGGTTAATAATTTCAAGTGCCTTTCGATAGCGGTTTACCCACGCACTATCAGGCGAGCTCACCCCTGCCCCAGCTGCTGTGGACGAGCCAATTACAACAATTTTGAAGGCATTATTCTCAATACATGAGTTTATGGTGATTTGTGAAAATCCTAAATTAGCCGAAACAAGCAGAGCTGTCAAGAAAGAAAGAAATTTTAAATTCATGCTCAAATCTACATTTTATTGTGGTAAGACTAACAAGAATAAACTATTTTTTATCTCTGTTACAAATAAATTATTTGAATATCTTTGTAAAATATCAAAGACAAATTCATGAAAAAACTATTATTATCATTTATTCTTGTCAGTCTTTTAGGTTTGAGTGTACAAGCCCAGATTCAAGACAGGCTACTTTTTGAAAGCCAATCAGGACTTAATACTACTTCCTTTCCCATGGCTAGTCAGTTTTCTTTATTGCCCGTAGACAGTACAAAAGAAATTAGCTTTGCTGATAAAACCCAAAATTTTATTGAATTTGCTTTTAAATATTTCCCTTTGCCTTTTGGAGGCTATGCTACTGAAACTAGCTGGGTACTTGGTATTACAAAGTATAATGCTTGGAAATTTAAGAGCGCAACTTTATCCGATTCATTAATTCAACCTTCTTCAGTTATTATATACTATTACTTCACAGGTGAGCATCAGTATAAATTTGATGTGAATATTGACCTTATGCATCATTCAAATAAGTATAACTCAAAATTTGATTTTGTATTTTTAGATTACCCCTCCTTATTCTTTGGTTTAGGGAATGAAAATGAACGAGATAGTGGATATATGGTTGATTATAAAAACCTAATGCTTACGCCCACATTTTATTATAATGTATATGAGAATATTTATATTGGAGCAAAATACACCTTCAATAATTTTATTGATGTAAAAAACCTTATTAGTCGAAGCGATGACTCTCTAATACAATTGAACGAAGGTATACAATCGGGTTTAGGATTTCATATGTATCGCGAATCAAGAGACAACCGAATTAGAGCAAATAAAGGGTCATACCTAAACGTGGGCTATGATTATTATGGAAAATATTTGGGTAGTGATTTTAACTTTGGTGCTTTTGTATTGGATTATCGAAAATATTATACACCCATTCCACAACTTACCCTTGCAGGTCAGTTTTATAGCGAGCTAACACATGGCGACATCCCCATACAATCGATGCCTGTGGTGGGCGGTGCG
>JAGLCR010000057.1 GCA_023146135.1 Bacteroidales bacterium | reverse complement strand
ATGTTTTCCTATGGAAACATTGAAATAATATAGAAATCAGTATCAAAAAGAAATACTATATTATTATACACCAGTATATTATACATATGGGTAGCGAAAAATTAAATCAAATAATAAATATCAGCTAAAAATAAGATGCGTCTGTCCTGAGTGAAAATAAAGTCCATTTGACAAAGCTCATTAATTTTACTATATTAGCAGCTTAATATAACAAATCCATCTTTATAATTAACTAAACCAAATAATCATGAAAACAAATTACCCCCCCCCGAACAACTAATTGTAGTACAGGTGCTTACAATACTTCATCAAGCAAAGTAAGCCTTTTGGGCTTTAGTTGGCTTTCTTTAATTAATTTATTGTCAGTAAAAAAATTACTTATTATTCTTACAATCCTAACTATTTCTTTATTTAATGCAAAGGCACAAACAACAATTGACGACACTTATTTTAATACAAACCTACCAACATACATTTGGGATCTTGGAGGGAGTCCATACCTAATCATGAAAGATATAAAAATCCCTATTGGTTCCGACCTTATAATTGAACCTGGAGTTGAAGTATTGTTTCAAGGCCATTATAAAATGGATGTAAAGGGTTCAATTAATGCTATTGGTAATTCTATGGATAGGATAGTATTTACTTCACATCTTGGCGAGCCATGGAATGGAATTCGTTTTGATTTTTCGGATGGCATCCCCTTGTCTCACTCAAAACTACATTATTGTGATATATCTAATGCAAGAAAGACAGGAACAATATGCACAATTCCTGACCCTGAAAGTTCTGGAGGAGCAATATTTGTTAAATCCTTTTCTGATTTGGAAATCTATGAATGTGAGATATTCAATAATTCGGTAATGGCACAAGGAGGTGCTATTGGTATATATTCTAATAGTAGCCCTAAAATTTGGAAAAGCAACATTCATAATAATACAGCAGTTAAACGAGGTGGCGCCCTTTGCATGATGATAGATTGTGACCCTATAATAGCAAACAATACATTTGCAGAGAATGAAAGTACATCAAAAGGCGGTGGAGCCATTGGTGTCGGTGATTTAAGTACAGGACTCTCTTGTAGTCCAACTATTATTGGAAATAAAATAAGAAATAATTCAGCTACTAAATCTGGAGGTGGAATATTTATTTGCAATTCCGACATAGTCAATTTTAGCGAGAATACTTTTGAAGAAAACACAACACAAGCAAGTGGTGGTGGTGTTAGCATTCACAGAAATTCAACTGTAAATATGGAGAGTAATCAGTTTTTTAATAACATTGCTTCTGTAAATGGAGGTGCTATTTATATTGGCATGCCTCCATACCCTGATGTAACAATGAATATCTGCCAATTCTCTGCCAATTCCGCAGTAAATGGAGGTGCTATTTATGTTGATCAGGCGGAAACAGATATTAAGTATAGCACTTTTAACAATAATACAGCCTCAACCGACGGAGCGGGTATCTATGCATATATATCTACATCAATTATAGAAAAATGTAGCTTTGAAGATAATACCGCTACTGGTAATGGTGGGGGCGTTTATTTGAATGATCCGAAAGGAACTATTACAACTATACCAAAGGTTAAGCTCAACAGTTTTAAGTCTAATACCGCCTATCAAGGTAGTGCTTTATATTGTTTAAGGGGTGCTAATAGTGGTAATGGTAACGAAATTTTAAACAACCTATTTGCAGAAAACCATGCCACCGATAAGGGAGTGGTTTATATGCAGGGAGATAATCAAAATACGATTTTTAACCATAATACGGTAACAAATAATTACACGCCACCTGCATTTATTTCAGGGGTTTGTTATGAAGATGACAATTATTTCTCTACCGAATTTAAAAACAATATAATATTCGAATCTATTATTGATATTTTGATTATGTCAGGTCAATATCAATATCAACACCCTTCAAATTATGCTACATTGCAAACTTTAAATTCACTTCAAACTAATCCCAATTTTGTTTCATCAAGCGATTATCACCTATTATCCAGTTCAAATTGTATTAATGCTGGGAATAATTCCGCCACTATGACGACAACTGATTTAGACGATAATCAAAGGATAAATAATACTATAACAGACTACGGATGCTACGAATACGGCTCATCGCCTCCGGCACGTAAAGGTCGAACCACTTCCCCTAATGAGGATCATCAAATAAGTGTTTTTCCCAACCCTGCTACCGACTTTCTAATTGTTAATACTTCATTTGAGCAAAATATTGATATTTCTATTTACTCTCTATCAGGTCAAAGAGTATATTTATCAGAAAACAATTCGATAATTGGCGAGGAAAAAATTTCGCTATCAGATTTTAAGCCAGGGGTGTATATTATTAAATTACAGACTATAAACAGCTCCATAACCAAAAGAATAATTATTCAATAAACTCATTATGAAAAACATAGTTTTAATAATTATTTCCATATTTACGGCTATAAACTTACAGGCCCAAAGCCCCAATTTTCAATGGGTAAAGACCAATCAGGGAAGTCAAGGGAGTGTTACGGCGGTCAGCTCTGCAATTAACTCATTGGGAGAAATCTATATCATTGGAGGTTTTACCGGTACTATTGATTTTAATCCCAGTGTACCACTTTATTATGGGTTAACAGCAGGTAGTACAGGCTCTTCCTATATTCAAAAACTAAATGCAAATGGCGGCTTAGTTTGGGTAAAAAAAATAGATTTTATTCATGGAGGACTAGGTTTTATTGAAATAGGAGATAACGGCAGTTTAATTATCACAGGTAATTTTAAAGATTCCATTGATATTGATCCCGGAACAGGTGTATATATGCTCCATTCAAATGGCGAATATGATGTTTTTATATTAAAGCTATCGTCAAACGGTAGTTTTATTTGGGCAAAATCCTTTGGTGGGCCTGAAGATGATGTGGTAAGAGATTTAGTTGTCGATAGCAAGGGTAATATATACTCACATGGTGAATATAAAGATACTGTTGATTTTGACCCCGGCCCAGGAACCTGTATTTATGGAGCAGGTTATAACTCTTGGAACTATGCCCTCAATAATGCTTTTATGCAGAAGTTAGATAAAAACGGAAATTTTGTTTGGGCCAAAGCATTTCTAAACAATGAACCCGGTGGAGGATCAAGAGGTATTTCTATTGATTTGGATTCTGAGGGCAATATTTATTGTGCAGGTACTGTTTCCAGTGTCGGTGTAGATTTTGACCCTGGTACGGGGGTTAGAATTCCTCCAGCCAATGCAATGAGCAATATGTATTTGGTAAAATTAGATAGTTTAGCAAATTACGTATGGGCTACATTTACTACCTATACCAGTATTTGGGGGAAAACCAATACTAAGTCGTTGATTATTGACCGCTATAATAATATTTATACTACCGGTACATTTGGTGGAAATGTGGATTTCGATCCTGGCCCTGACACTCTTCTTCTTCCAGGACATGTTTCTGGAAATTTCCTGGCATTTATACAAAAGTATGATCAAAACGGAAATTTCCTCTGGGCTAAATCTTATGGTCGTGAAAACAATACCGACCCGATGTCATTAGCCACCGATACTTTTGGCAATATATATTCAACAGGATTCTTTGATGATTCCACTGATTTGGACCCAGGACCAGATACATTGATTTTTTATACTCAGGGGCCAGGTTCTTACAGTAGAGGAGCATACTTACAAAAACTAAATACAACTGGAAATCTGATTTGGGCCGGAATATTGCAAGGCAATCAAGGAGTGTCTGATGGTTGGGATATAAATGTGGATAATAACGGAAACATCTTTCTCACAGGAAAATATGGAGCAACAGTAGATTTTGATATTGGACCCAATGTTCATAACAGTACATCCTCTAACTTTGCTTCCTATATTCTAAAACTAAGTCAATGCAAAACCCTCACTACCGATTATGTAACCGCCTGCGATAGTCTCATATGGATGGATGGTGTTACTTATTATCAATCTACCCAATCGGCATATTTCACCTTGCCAAGCTCCACAGGCTGCGATTCTATTATTTGCCTTTCGCTTAATATTCCGCAAATAGATGCTTCGGTTAGTGTAAGTTCTTATGGTGTGTTTAGCTCAAACCAAAATTTGGCCTCCTACCAATGGTTGGATTGTAATAATGGGCTTGCTGCTCTTGTGGGTGATACGCTGCAAACATTTACACCAACGCTAAACGGTAGTTATGCCGTTGCCATCAACCTTGGTGGCTGTGTGGATACTTCAGTCTGTATACCCATCAGCAACGTAAGTATAGAAGAAATTGCAGGATATAATATTAAGCTTTACCCCAATCCCAACACAGGGAAATTTGTATTAGACCTTGGAAATATGCAAGCCGCAGAAGTAAGAATATTAAACACTATTGGACAAGAAATTTTTGTAGCGCATAATATTAAAAACCAATATTTTAATATGGATTTACAAGCCGGGATTTATTTTATGGAAATACGTAGTGAAAGCGTAAGTAAGACTATTAAGTTTGTGGTGAGATAGGCTTATATAACAAGCTCTGCGGTGAAAAAATGGTTTATAAAATGATATTGTTACGATTAGTTAACTTGTTGGATACCACACGGGAGGATTTGTGCGGCAGCAGTAATATACTATGTGTTTAGATTTTTTATTCCATTCTATAGCTATTATTCACAGTGGCGGTTTTCAAGCTTGTCGACAGCTAGTCTTCATTTTTTCTTAAAAAAAAGAATGAAGAAAATTGATAAGATATTTTTATCATGCTTAAGGCATCAAATTAGGAGTTATACCATTTTGATTTTCAGACGAAGTATGCAAATTCAAAATGTTTTTGAGGTTTTCGAAATTCAAAAAGATAAAGAGTTTATGTATCATTTGGAAGTTAAATTTTGATTAGCTATGTTAACATTCAAATGTTAATTATATTCCAAGCCATTTCTACTGATATAAGTCGAAACATGTACTTTTATAGTGTGTAAATACAGCCACATACTATGATAACAATAGCCAATATATACAATAAATTCAAAAGCTGTGAGGGCTTTACTACCGACACTCGCAAAATTGAAAAAGAACAGATGTTTTTTTGCCTAAAAGGCGAAAACTTTAATGGAAATAAATTTGCTGCCGACGCACTTAAAAAAGGCGCAAAATATGTAGTAATAGACGAAGATGAATATCATATTGATAAACGAATGATTTTGGTAGATGATGTATTGAAGTGCATGCAAAATTTGGCCAATCATCACCGAAAGCAATTCAATATTCCCGTACTGGGCATTACTGGAACCAATGGCAAAACCACAACTAAAGAATTGGTGAAGGCCGTTCTTTCGCGTAAATATAAAACCCATGCCACAGTGGGGAATTTCAATAATCATATTGGTGTGCCCATGACCTTGCTGTCCATGCCTAATGATACAGAGTTTGCCATAATTGAAATGGGTGCAAATCATATTGGTGAAATTGCAGAATTATGTGAAATTGCAGAACCTGACTTTGGAATTATCACTTCCATTGGCAAAGCTCATCTGGAAGGGTTTGGAAATTTACAAGGTGTGATAACCACTAAAAACGAACTCTATAAATCAATTATAAAAGCTGATGGCAATCTCTTTGTCAATGCGGACAATGAGCTATTGATGGATTTGTCGGCAAAAGCAGACCGGAAAACTTATGGCCAATCAAATGAAGCTGTTACTGAAGGTAAACTTTTGGTAAGAGAAGCCTTTGTTGGTGTATCTTGGAATGGAAATGAAATTATTTCGCAATTGGTGGGAAGTTATAATTTTGATAATATGATGGCAGCCATTTGTGTGGGAGAGAGTTTTGGTGTAGAAAAAAAAGCTATTGCGGCTGCGCTGCGCGAATATACTCCTCAAAACCAACGATCGCAATTATTGATTACAGAAAAAAACAAAATTGTAGTAGATGCCTATAACGCAAACCCAACATCTATGGCAGCGGCTTTGGATAGTTTTCGATTGGCCGAAGCTGATTCCAAACTACTAATTCTAGGTGATATGCTAGAATTAGGAAAAGAAAGCCAGTTTGAGCATCTAAGCATTGTTGCGAGATTGAAAGAGCTAAAATTTAATGAAGGGATTTTAGTGGGTCCTGAATTTTTTGGTGTAGCAAAAGACAGCGGTTTAAGATGTTTTGAAAAAAATACTGAAGCTTTAGAATATTTGAAAACCAATCCCTTGGAAGGGAAATTGGTGCTATTGAAAGGCTCGCGTGGTATAGCATTGGAGATATTATTGGACGCTCTATAAGTTTTCACAATTGAACTATGGGTGTCTGCTAAAAAAATAAAAACTAAAAAAATGAGCAAACAATTACGCTACAAAACCATCGGACTAATGTCAGGCACTTCATTAGACGGTTTGGATATTGCCTATTGTGAATTTATCCTCAACGATGGCAAATGGTCATTTGATATTAAACACGGAAAAACGTTTCCTTACTCAGAAGAGTGGAGAAATCGATTAAAAAATGCGCACAATATTTCAGAAGACGAACTAAACAAATTAGATATTGAGTTTGGTCATTATTTAGGAATGCAAACGGCAAGTTTTATTCAAAAATATCAACTCAAACCCGACTTAGTAGCTTCGCACGGTCATACGGTTTTTCATAAACCCGAAAAAGGATATACGCTACAAATTGGAAATGGAGAGGCTTTGCATTCCCACCTCTCCTGTTCATTAGTTTATGATTTCCGCACTCAAGATGTTGAGCTCGGTGGTCAAGGTGCTCCTTTAGTTCCTATTGGCGACCAACTATTATTCAAGGAATACGATGCATGCATCAATATTGGGGGCTTTGCTAATGTTTCGATGAATATCGATGGTAAACGCATGGCTTGGGATATTTGCCCTGCTAATATTATTATGAATCCTATTGCAGAAAGATTGGGCTATGCTTACGATGTGGATGGTGATTGGGCAAAGGAAGGCATATTAAATGACGCACTTTTGAAAGAGTTAAACGCATTATCATATTACAATCAAATTGCGCCAAAATCACTGGGCAAAGAGTGGGTAATAAAAAATATTGATCCAATTCTAAAGAAATATAAAATACCCGAAAAGGATTTGCTTCACACAATGGTTGAGCATATTAGCTATCAAGTTAGCCAGGATATAAAACTTACTAGCGGGGAATTTCTTTTTACCGGAGGCGGAGTATTCAACCAGTTTTTGATGAAACGAATTCAAGATAAAACACAAGCTAATGTGGTCATTCCTTCGCCAAAAAAAATCGATTATAAAGAAGCCTTAATATTTGCCTTTATGGGATTACTAAGACTTAGAAATGAGAACAATGTTTTGGCATCAGTAACAGGAGCAAAAGATGATCATTCATCAGGAAAAGTAATATTATAATATTAGTCCTCATCATTTATGCGTTCCGCATAACCTCTAAAAACATAGATCAAGCTTAGTCCTGCAGTAAAATTTTTCGTTGCATAAATATATTCATCTTCTTGAGCATAACCAGCAAAACCTCTTGTAAATTGTAGCTCGAATCCAAGTTTTATACTTTTAGAAACCGGGTATTCAACTCCTGCCCCCACAAACATACCCCAATCTATTGTTGGAAAACCCTCACTATCACTTCCATCCTCAATAATTTTTACACTACCCGTTCCATCTGTTACAATCCGAGTACCACTTGTGTTCGAATTCAATAAAAACCCCATATAAGGCCCTAGTTGAAAATAAGCTCTAAGTTTCTCACCATAAACAAATTCTGGCAATAGCTTAACATTCAAATAGCTTAATGAATAATTTACATCCCGATACACATCGGCCCCTAAGGATTTATAATCTGCAGTAAAACGAGCATCCTTCGACAAATACTCAAAGCCCATTCCAAAATTGAACAATCCTGGCCACATTTTCTTATAATCTAAACTATACGAAAGCGTATTATCTACTGTGAATGTTTCAGACGAGCTAGGAGGACTACTCGTTATTTTATAATTAGGATTCAAAAATGACACCTTAAATCCAATTTGTGATTGCGAAATCGCATTTATCGTAAATAAGAAAAGTATCGCAGCAAGTATTGTTTTCTTCATAGATTGCAAATGTAGTTAAATATATAGGTCAACCAAAAACAGTTGTGCAAGTACGATTTATAATAGTATAATCCTATTTCATATTGCTTGAACAGCCAATTTAATTGATGAAATCGTCCTTGGAATCAAGCCATTTATCAGCTCTATTTTCAATCAAACCAAATGCTATTATTTATTATCTTTGTAGGTTATGCAAGCAGACGTTAATAATAAAGAAATAGCAATCAGCCCCAAAAAGCGCCGCGTATGGAAAATCATACGACGTTCTCTTTTGGGTATTACTATTGCCTTTGCGCTGCTTTTCATAACACTTCAACTAACTGTTGTTCAAACCTATCTAGCAAATAAATTTGCTACTTACCTCAGTGAAAAAACGAATACCGAAATCAGCATTAGCCGACTAAGCATTTACGGACTTTTAAAAGTCGACCTTTTCGACTTATATGTAGTCGATCAAGAGGACAGTGTAATGGTTGATTCCAAGCAAATAAGTATCGATATTATGCTAACGGAATTGTTTAATGACGAATTAGTCGTATCCAATATTTATATTGACTCCACCTATTTTGCCTTACGGGAAGACCATCGTGATACGGCCTTAAATCTAATGAAGATTATTGATTATTTCGAGAGCAGTGACACATCATCATCGAGTAGCAACCTTAAAATAAAAGTAAATCGTCTTGAGGTAAGCAATGCCCAATATGTAATGGACCTTTGGAGCACTACCAGTTTTGATGATGGCGGAATGGATTATACTAATTTAGATGTGAAAAATGCAAACATAATAATTAATAATTTTCACATAAATGGAGACTCATTAATTGGTAACATTGAGCATTTGAGTGCAGTTGAAAAATGCGGATTTCACCTCGAAGAATTTTCAGGAATTGTAAGCGTAAGCCCTCGGGCAATCCTTATCGAAGATTTTAAACTTAAGACTCCTAATTCGTGGGCATTTGCTAATTATGAAATGCATTACTCTCATTGGCCCGACTGGCTAGAGTTTATAGATCAAGTACGCTTTAGAACACACATCGACTCTGCTAAATTATTCCTTGAAGACATACAATACTTTGCCACTACCATGAAAGGCATGCAAGACACCATCCTCATTTCTGGGGATGTAAGAGGGCCAATATCCAATATGAAACTTCGAAAAGGTAAAGTATACTATGGAAAAAATACACATTTTATTGGAGATATTAACTTGGAAGGGCTTCCCGAAATAGAACAAAGTTTTATGCTAATCAAAGCAAAAAGTATTAGTACTAATTACCATGACCTTTCTACTTTTAAACTTCCAGGAAATGCCAAATTACCAATACCTGAGATTGTTAATGATTTAGGTGAGATTAGAATTAGCGGTCGTTTTACAGGTTTTTATAATGATTTTGTATCCAACGCCAGTTTCAATACTGCACTTGGCTTTTTATCTACCGACATACTGCTTAAACCTCACAACATGAATGATGAAGCTCTTGAATATCAGGGCAGACTAACTGTTAAGAAATTTCATTTGGGAACGCTTTTGGGGCTAGAAAATCATGGAGGTGTTAGTTTAACTGCAGAGATCAATGGTGTAGGTTTAGATAAAAATGCTGTCGCGAAATATAACATTGACATTAGCTCCATGTTTTTGTCACAATATGAATACAATAATGTACATATTGAAGGGAATATTAAGGACCAAAGAATTGATGCAAAAATAATCTCAAGAGATGGGGAGTTCAAACTTACATCAGATGGATATTTTGATTATCACGATTCACTTCCTACATATAAAGCACATATGGATATACAAAATGCGAAGGTCGCTCGGTTTTTTCTTTTAGATGAAGACACCCTAGGTCGTATTAATGGAGTTATTGACATTGATATGCAAGGTGATGATATAGACAATATTAGCGGCTCACTTTCCATAGACAGCCTTAACTATACCTATAAGGAACATACCTATATTGGAGATAGCTTATTACTCAGGACCTCAACTGACAGAGATAAGGAGCGCTTTATAATTCTCGAATCAAAATGGGTAGATGCTGATATAAGCGGACAATTTTTGTTTACCGAATTTGAGCTCATGTACCGTGTAATCTTTAAAGACATTCTTCCCTCCGTAATAGAATCATGGGGAATGAAAGATATAGACTTGGTTGACAAATCGATGTTAAAAGAAGGTGATTATATTAATTTTAATTTTAATTTTAAGGATCCTTCCGATCTTAATAAATTGTTTTTGCCAAAGTCAAAACTAAGCAAAGGAACTCTTATAGATGGCCATTTCGATCTCAGTTCGGACTCTATGAGTATTGAACTTTTTGCTCCAAGCATAAGTTATGATATTTATACAGCAAAGAATCTAAAAATAGAGGTGATAAAACCACCTAATAAGCTACATTTTAGTGTCGAGGCTAGTCATTTACATGCAAAGGGATTGTTTAAATTCGACACTATATTAGTACGCTCCGATATTGAAGAAGACACGGTTCAGTATTATGCAAGTTGGGGGCAAAAAAGCAATCACAAAAGCAATGGATATTTTGGAGGGAATATTATCTGGCATACAGCCGACTCTTTATCTGCAGAGGTTTATGCTGGCGAGTTTTGGCTAAACGATAGCCTTTGGGTAATTTCAGATAAAGGACGGCTTGATTACTCATATCATTATTTAAGTATTCGAGATTATAGTATTCGTTCAAACAATAATCGATTTGAGATAAATGGCTCGCTTAGTGAAAAGCCTAGCGATATTATGAAAGTGGAGTTTAATAATTTTGATTTATCATTACTCGATTTCTATCTTAAAGAAAAGTACTATACTGACTTAGATGGATTTCTTACAGGACATTTTGAAATATCCAATATATGGACACAACCAGGCTCTACCTCAAATTTAAAAATAAAGAACTTTTACTTGAACAAGTCATACTTAGGCAACGCTACAGCACATAGTTCATACAGCAGGTCACGAGATGCTTTTGTTATGGATATTGTGCTTGAAAATCCAAAAGATAGCCTACCTATCAAATACCTTGATATCGGAGGCTTCTACTACCCGCATAGAAAAGACAATAATTTTGATATAAACCTAAAGTTCAATCACTACCCTGTGCATTCGCTATATAGCTATTTGACTAGTTTCACTTCTGATATTGAAGGCTATCTAGATGGCAGTGTAAAAATTGATGGAACCTTGGACAGACCTATATTATCAGGCTCTGTGGATGCTGATATTCCTAAACTAAAAATAGACTACATAGGCGAAACATATCACTTTAAAGACAAATTAGTTTTTAAAGACAACTATTTTGGATTTGACGATATTTATATATATGACAATAATTACACTGGAGGAACTAAACATAGAGCACTCGCAAACATTCAAATTCGACATGATAATTTTAGCAACTTTAATCTATTCGTTGATGTAAAACCCAATTTAATAGCTGTTTTAGACATTGAACCACATGAAGATGCCTTATTCTATGGTAAAGCAGAAGGCAGTGGCGATTTCAAGTTAACTGGACCTTTCAATGAGCTCAGCTTAAGCATGGATATAACTGCTCGTCAAGGTTCAAAAATATCAATACCTTTCAATTCTGAATCAATTGCCGAAGAGTCAGATTTTATCACATTTATCACCAAAGACACAACGGTAATTAAAAATACAACCATCATTGAAGATGATGAATTTAGTATTAACATGGATATGTTAATGCATGTTGACCCCGGATCTCAGATTGAGATTGTAATGGACGATGTTGTTGGTGATGTTATTATGGCTAGAGGGACAGGCAAAATACGTATGACCTACAATCGCGACAAGGAGTTTAAGATGTATGGCAAATACACCATCGAAAGAGGAGATTATTTGTTTACAATGCAAAATATTATCAATAAGCATTTCTATATTGAACCCGGAGGCTTCTTACAATGGGATGGTGATTTGGAAAATTCAAAAATCGAATTAAAAGCCGTTTATAAAACTGAGGCTAAATTATACGACTTGATTCAACAAGTAAATCAATCTGACGAATACAAAAAACGGGCTTCAAAAGTACAATGCATCATCAGTATCACTGGTAATTTATTTAACCCTCGAATATCATTTGACATTAAGGTGCCCGAAGAAAGCAGTTCTATTAGGGACTTGGTAAATCAACTATTAACAATTGATGGTGATGACGGTCAAGAAATGAATAAGAATTTTATTAGCCTATTGATAATGGGTAGATTTTTGCCTCCTAGTGGATATGATAGTGGGTCGAACCCTGATGCCATATCAAAGAATGCAACTGAATTGGCAGCAAATCAAATTGGAAATATATTAAACAAATTATCCGATGAAGTACAGATTGGCGTAAATTGGAATCCCGGTGACGAACTTACCACCCAAGAAGTAGCCATTGCGCTTTCGTACAGCATGTTAGATGACCGGTTAGTAATCGACGGGAAATTTGGAAGCGGTGGAGGATCCACATCAGCCGAAAGTTCTCAACGAATTGTTGGAGACCTAAATGTGGAATATAAATTTACAAAAGATGGTCGTATTAGAGGCAAAGTATTTAATAGAACCAATTATTACGACCCATTAACCAAAAGAGCTCCTTATACACAAGGTGTTGGTATTGCTTATCGAAAAGAATTTGACAACTTATACGAACTATTTCATCAAACAAAATCAGAGGAAGAGCAAGTAGAACGTAGTGAAGCGGCGTCAGAATACCGCAAAGAACTACGAGAGGCCAAAAAGAAGAGGCATGAGGAGGAAAAAGAGCGTAAAAAAAGAAAAAAAGAAGAAAGAAAAATGGCTAGAAAAAAGAATCAAGATGCCACTAAAGAAGATGAAAACGATGGCTAATAATTTAGCTCTTCTAAATCTTTTGGATGGTTAATATTAGTAAAAGCCTTTCTATTAAAAACAGTATCATCTATATCAATATATATTGTATTTACCTTTTTCAAAAAGCTTCTGATACTCTTGTCTTTATTTTCTTTGATATGCTGTTCCAATAAAGCCAATACCCCCACATTATAAAAAGCAAATAAAGGTTCCAATTTGCCATTGATACGAGGAGTAACAGCCTCAGCATTTTTGGTCACTGCTAAACTCAAAATACTATCAATAATGTTTTTATCAAGAAACGGCATATCACAGGATGATATAAATACGCCTTCAGTAACAGCATTTTTCAAAGCAGAATGAATACCTGCTAAAGGTCCTACCTCATGAAAATAATCAGAGCTCATAGGATAATTTGAATAGGCTGAAAATTGTTCAGTGTGATTGGTAATAATACTAATTCGAGAGAATGTTGTACCTAAAACTGAAATATTACGATCGAGTATTTGTTGGCCATCAACTACAATAAAGGCTTTATTCATGCCTCCGTAGCGCGAATTTTTACCACCCGCTAATATGGCACTTTCAATTTTCACTATGCTTAAACTTTAGAAATTAAGGCCACGCATTCCACTGAGATGGCTTCCTGTCGACCAATGGGACCAATATGCTCACCTGTTTTTGCTTTAATAGAAATTTGAGATGCTTCCACTTGCATTATACCAGCTAAAAACAATTTCATAGAAGGTATATGATTTTTCAATTTGGGTTCTTGAAGGTTAATTGTACAATCAATATTCCCCAAGTCATAGCTATCATTACGAATTAACTTCATAACTTCAGTAAGAAAATACTTACTCTCCTTATTCTTATTATCATCGGAAGTGTCTGGAAAATGATAACCAATATCACGTAAATTGGCAGCCCCTAATAAGGCATCACAAATAGCATGTATCAATGCATCTCCATCAGAATGTCCAACACAACCTTTGCTATGAGGAATATTAACCCCTCCAATCACCAAAGGAAGACTATCTTCAAGACGATGTAAATCAGAGCCAAAGCCAATTCTAAAACTAGACATTACTTACTATCTCCAACTGCATCAAAATTAAACAGTAGGGTAAAGCGTAGTGTATTTTGCATTGGATTACGCTGAGAAGTAGGAATTAAATAAGAAAAATCTAAGGTAAACACATTGTAGGCAAAACCTGCTCCTAAGGTAAAATACTTTCTGTTTCCTTTATTTTTGTGCTCATAAAAGTAACCCCCACGAACAAAGAATTTCTTATCATAAGCATACTCAACACCACCACCTATAAAAAACTCTTGCATTTCTTCAGTAAAACCATTTGGAGCATCACTCCATGAAGTGAATAATGCATTACCCACACTGCGACGAGGATCCATTCCTTTTTCAATCTTCCAAAAACCATCACCATCAGGGATATTATTTCCAGCAGAATCTAAAGCATAAACAGGAGGTGTAGGAACAAGCAGTTTATTAATATCCATCGCAAAAGTAATGGTATTAAACTTATCTAACTCTACTTCTAATGATCCACCTATACGAAAGTTTGTTGGGATAAAGTCACGCTCCAAGCTTTCAGAATAAGAAATTTTAGTTCCTATATTTGACACATTCAATCCTAAAGCCATTAGCATTTTTGTATCATTAACCTTCATTTTCTTACGATAATAAACCGCTACATCAGCAGCAACTGATTGTCCAACTTGTGTTTGTTGTCCACCCACATTTTGACCTGAAGTAAGATTTGAATTTATATAACGAAAGGTAACCGCTCCAGAAAAATTATCACCCAAAAGACGAGAATAAGCTGCATCTATTGCAAACTCATTTGGCTTATAGGTACCAATATCATTACCTACAATATCGGTAAACTGAATCTCACCCATAGAGAAGTAACGTAATGAGGCTGAAATAGCTGATTTGTTATTAAGCTTATAATAACCTGACAAATATGCTAAGCTAATATCATTTACTAAGCTACGCAACCAAGGACTATACGACATACTAAAGCCATAGTCATGCTCTATAAAAGGAAACTTTGCAGCATTCCAATGCTGAGAATTAGCATCAGGGCTTGTTGCAACACCAATATCTCCCAGTGCACCTGAACGTGAGTCTGGAGCAATCATTAAAAAAGGAACGGCAGTGGTAATTGCATTTATATCATCAGTATTTGAGCTTTGCGCACTTGCCGTAAAGGAAAATGAAATAATTATAGCAAAAGCTATTACTTTTAATGTATTTGTTTTCAATGTATTATAATTTTATTAGTACTAAAACACCTCTATTTTTATATAGACCGCAAATATAACGATAAATAGTAAGTTTTATTATTTGTAGTCTATATTATTATCGATTAATTTGAAACAATTTTTTTTCATTATAATCAAATACTTGAGCAAGAATAAAACACAGTCATATACTACTCTGTATATGCACTTTACACCTTTATCTTTTTTTCTTTACAATTCATGCAACCTTTTATCAAGCCCACATGTCTTGATGGTGATTTTAGTAAAACGAAAAAAGGATTGAGCCCCTTTTTCATAAGTAGTTGTTAAAAACCGGACCCCCAGTCCGGTTTTTTCATTTATCCTATATTTGCACTCAATATAATATTCATAAATTTATTGATACGATGATAAAACAATTATTCATTCTTGCACTATTTATTATTTTGCATAACCAAAGCCATAGTCAAAGTATATACAATACTACTAATGGAGAAGCTATTTTCGGATGGTCCACAGCAAAATACAATAAGCCCGATGACGGAAGTAGGTTGATTAACGGAAATACTGAAGGAACTGTTAATGACGCAATCAGGTTCACTATTTGGTTTCACTTTTCCTCACATTGGCACTATGATTTTTCACAGCGTTTTGGTATTTATACAGGTATTGGTAATCGTAATATTGGTTTTATTACCAAAGAGATGAGTACTTCTGTTGATGATAATACTGGACTACCTTATATGGTAAAATGGAAAAGGCGATCTTACGCTTTAGGCATTCCATTGGGAATAAAAATTGGAAACATGGACAAAGGTTTTTATGGCTTCATTGGAGGCCAAATAGAGTGGTTATATCATTATAAAGAAAAGGAATTTTTGAATACTGGAAAACGAAAATATACTGAATGGATAAGTGAACGAACTAATATGTTTTTGCCTTCAGCATTTATTGGAATCACATTTCCACATGGAATGAGTTTGAAATTTACTTATGCACTAAACAATTTTATGAATAAATCATATACCGACTCAGCTGGAAATAAACCATATAAAGACATGGACACAAGAATAATGTATGTCTCATTTTTCAAATCTATTCGTTGGAAGAAAGAAGTATATGAAAAGCACGAGAAAAAACATTAATAGATTGTCTCTAATCAGTTAAGCAATTATATACCAGGAAAATAATAGTTGTTTAGGTAAGCTTGCCTAATGATAATGCTTTCTGTTATAAACTATTTACCATCAGATGCTCCTGCACTCTTGTTTATATACTTTGTTTCGCCTTGTACAGTTGTATCCTTTTTCATTTTATGCACTTCGAGTTTCTTGGCAGGTGGACTAATAAACATAATTCCAAGCTCTAAACCACGAAGAATAAATAACAGTCCTACTACAATAACGATTACAGGAATCGCTTTATTAATAACTCGTTTCAATTTGAATGAAGCAAAATTACCTAACATCGACATAAGAAACATCATTGGAATGGTTCCTAATCCAAATAAGGCCATAAATAGAATAGAGCCCTGTAAACTACCCACTGCTATGGCTCCAGCAATAGCCATATAAACCATCCCACATGGCAGTAACCCATTAAGTAGTCCTGTAATAAACAATGACTTATACGAAGCTTGCTGAAAATATTTTGCCAACTGCTTTTTTATCATATTCATAAACTTGGAATCCCCCGTACCCTTATAGAGCATATGGTTTATCTTGGGAAATATGACAGTAGCAATCATAAAGGCTCCCATTACAATGGATATCCACCTTTGGAAACCTGCCATAGAAAAGCCTGCACCAATTATTCCAAATATACCACCCATGGTGGCATAGGTAATGGTACGACCAATATTATAAAGTAATGCAGAGAATATTTTTGTACCCCAGGTTTTGTTATTTAAAGGTAAGACTAAAGCAATGGGGCCACACATACCAACACAATGAAACCCTGTTAAAAGCCCTAAGCCAAGTGCAGTATAAATAATTTCCATTATAATGTTATTAATTAATCATTATATCCTTTTCCATATAGTAATCCAAACTATCGTGCTCCCAATTTATCTTAATTATACACCAGCCTTTCACTAATCCTTCCTTAGGCACAAGCTGATACAAAGAGTCGTTAACATTAATGCTAAACACACGATCCAAATTATTATCACGAGGGAAGAAAACTAAGATTTCACCCTTGGGTGAATTTAATGTGTCAATAGCTGGAAAACCTATATAAATATATTTATCATCTTGGACAAACTTCATCTTGTCATCTAAAGCATTTGCTCTAGCAATTTTATCAATTTGCTGCTGATAATCAATCCCTTTTGGATAATAATCAGGCGTAACCAAATTTAATGGTTGCATAGAGCTAATAATCACCAAAGTAATCATTCCAATAAGAAAAATAACAATAGTGATAAATATTCCCGTACCCCAATTCATCTTCATAGTTCAGTTTTTAAGAATGCCAAATATTCAAAACTCAAAAAAGAGACTTTAAATACTCGGCACAAATTTAACATTATTTTAACAGTATTCTATTTCTTTGGGGAAATAAATGTTGCTTTTGTAACATCTATTTCTTCACCATCCATAATAATAGACAGTTCCAAATTCATATTTTCACTAACAATATCTTTATTAGCTACTTTAACAAACAGTACAGACTTAATTCTAGCTTCAGGCGGAATAGTCATTACTCCACCTACTAAAGTCACTTTACCATTAAACGAAATCAATTTCACATCAATATGCTTTTCGAAACGAGTTTTGTTTACAACCTTAATATTGTATAGGTTAATTAAACTATCAGCACCCGCCTTTTGGTAAAGCACTCCTGGAGTTCGTAATATAACAGCCTCAACATCGCTACGCGTAATAAGGGTAATTGCAGCAAAAGCAAATATTCCAAGTAAGACTATTGAGTAGGCAATAATCCGCGGTGAGAAACCAAGTTTCTTACCTGTACTTATTTCCTTTTCTGAGGCATAACGAATCAAACCTTTTGGTTTGCCTACATTATGCATAATATTGTCACAAGCATCAATACAAGCTGTACAATTTACGCACTCAAGCTGTGTGCCATTCCGAATATCAATTCCTGTTGGACATACATCCACACAAGCATGACAATCGACACAATCGCCTAATCCAGTGGTTTCTTTTGTAGAACCTTTTTTCTGATGGCCACGAGGCTCTCCTCTAACATAATCGTAGGAAATAACAATAGTTGAGGCATCAATCAAAACGCCTTGCATACGACCATAAGGACAAGCAATAATACAAATCTGCTCTCTAAACCAAGTATAGATTCCAAAAAATACTGTTGTAAAGATAAGAATCAGCAATATCCAACTAGAATGATTACTCAGATCACCCATATACAAAAGCCAACGGTCGAAAGACATGAAAAACCACAGAATTGCATTTACAAATGCAAAAGAAAGCACATAAAAAATAACCCACTTACTCAAGCGTTTCGCTATTTTTTCTCCATTCCAAGCCATCGCATCAAGCTTACGTTGCTTATTTGGAGAACCCTCTATCCACTTTTCCACTCTTCTAAAAACTAGCTCCAAAAATATAGTTTGAGGGCAAAGCCAACCACACCATATCCGTCCATAAGTAACTGTAAATAAAATAATAAATAAAATAAAGGATAACATCAAAAGTAACATAACAAAGGTATCCTGAGGCCAAAAGATAACCCCCAAAATAATGAACTTACGTTCCATTACATCGATTAACATCAGCGGATCACCATTTATCTTAACTAATGGTAAAGCAAATAGCAGCACCAATAATCCAAAACCAACAATATTTCGCCAATTAATAAATTTTCCCTTAGGGATTTTTGGATGAAGATAGTTACGTTTTCCCTCAGTTGTAACTGTTGATATACGGTCTCTATACGAGATATCCTTATAATTAGGGTCATGGGCTACATGTTCCCTTTGTTCCTTTATTTCATTAATATTTTGCTCTTCCATTACTTATAAAAAAAAGAAAATCAGTCCCAAAGTTTTGGGACTGATTTATGATATATTTCTATTTAACATTATTATTCATGTTTCTCGCCTTCAGGGCCTTTGGCATTACTCGTGTCAGCACTTTCATCTTCAGCACCTTCTGCATTACCCATATCAGTACCTTTACCCTCAGGGCCTTTTGTGTTTGTTGACACGGCACCTTTCATTTTTACGAGAATATAACTCGTAAGCTGTTGAATTTGTACATCTGTCATTTGTGTTTTAAAAGCGGTCATACCTTTATCAGTTTTACCATATTTAATAACACTAAATATTTCTTCAATACTGTTACCATGAAGCCAAAACTCATCAGACAAATTTGGGCCTATATTTGAAGCTCCGTGACAAACATCACATGTCTTTGTTGCATACAAAGTCTGCCCTTCAGCCATACTAGCCTCATCAGAAAGCAGCTCTATACTCTTCTCGTCAAAGGTCGAAACAGGCATAGCTGCAATAGCATCATCAACCTCCAAATTGTATTCACTAACCTGAGCACCATAGACTTTCAAATCGTCAGGTATATTCGAATCATCATAAAATACATGATAGTAGAATACATAAAATACTGACCATATAATGGAAGCATAGAAGATCCACATTAGCCATGCTGGCGGCGGATTATCTAACTCCTTTATTCCATCATAGTCATGGTCAATCATCAACTTACTATCAACCGTTTCCTTATCATATTGTTCTTCTGTTGCCATAATTATTGTTTTTTATTTTGTGAACCAAGATTATCAAAATTCTCATCCTCAAAAGGAAGGTCTCCATATGCTTTATACACTTTCTTATTCCCTGTAAAAATTATATAAAGAATAAAAACAAAAAGCAAAAAGAAAAATAGTGAAACAAATGATTGTAAATCACCTGCAAACCCTACTTTATTTAAATAATATATTGCTAATTTCATCTATTAAAAAATTAATATGTGAGGTCCGAAGACCTCACATTAATAATATTTATCTATTTCTTTTCCTTAGTAATATCAACACCCAATCGTTGCATATATGCAATCATTGCAATAATCTCACGGTCGGCCGCAACATCAATATTACTTTTCTTAAGGTCATCAGCTAACGCTTGTCCTTGCTTAGCCATATCAGCTACAGCTAACTCATCAAAACCCTCTGCATATGGAACACCTAAAGTTTGCATTGCTCGAATCTTGGCTGGCATAATTTCCAAATCAATCTGATCAGAAATCAACCAAGGATAAGCAGGCATTAATGAAGTTGGAACCAAATCTTGAGGCTTCAACATATGTTTGTAATGCCAAGCATTTGATTTATAAATTGGACCTCCAACTACACCTTCACGAGCCAAGTCTGGCCCCATTCGGCGTGATCCCCACTGATATGGGTGGTCATAAACAAACTCACCAGCTTTTGAATACTCTCCATAACGCTCTGTTTCGGCACGGAATGGACGAATTTGCTGTGAGTGACAAGTATAACAACCTTCACGAACATAGATGTCTCGTCCTGCTAATTCAAGAGGAGTATAAGGCATAACACTTTTAATAGTTGGCACATTTGATTTTACCATCAAACCTGGTACAATTTCGATAAGTGTACCAATAATAATAGCAACGAATGCCCAAATTGAGAATGCAACCCAACGACGCTCAACCCAACGGTGAGGAGTTTCTCCTGGTTGGCGTTTAGAAGGCATTGGCGTAAGAGCAGGAGCAGAAGCTTCTTCTTCAGCAACTAATTTTCCTGATCTAGCTGTTGCTATCATATTATATACAAAAATTAGGAATCCAATTAGGTAAAGTAAACCACCTAATGCACGTAAATAATACATTGGAAGAATCTGAGTTACTGTTTCCATAAAGTTAGGATATGCTAATAATCCTTCAGCAGTAAACTCATTCCACATTAATACTTGAGTAATAGCAGCCCAATACAATGGCACAGCATAAAGAATCATACCTAAAGTACCAATCCAAAAGTGCGTATTTGCTAAACCTTCAGATTTCAACTTTGTGTTGAAAAGGCGAGGCCATAACCAATAAATCATACCAAATATCATAAAACCGTTCCATCCCATTGCACCAATATGCACGTGGGCAATAGTCCAATCAGTAAAGTGACTAATCGCATTTACACTTTTCAATGAAAGCATTGGACCTTCAAAAGTTGACATTCCATAAGCGGTAACACCAACTACATAAAACTTAAGTACTGCACTATCGCGAACACGATCCCATGCACCACGTAAGGTGAGTAATCCATTCACCATTCCACCCCATGAAGGCATTAATAGCATAACTGAGAAAACAACACCCATACTCTGAGCCCAAGCTGGTAATGCCTGATATAATAAGTGGTGAGGTCCGGCCCAGATATATAAGAAAATCAAAGCCCAAAAGTGGATAATTGATAATTTATATGAATACACAGGTCTGTTTGCTGCCTTAGGTAAGAAATAATACATCAAACCAAGCATTGGCGTAGTAAGGAAAAATGCAACCGCATTATGACCATACCACCATTGTACAAGTGCATCTTGCACTCCGGCATAAACAGAATAACTTTCGAACCAGCCAAATGGAATACTTAAATTATTTACAATCCAAAGAACCGCAATGGTAATAAAAGTAGAAATATAGAACCAAATAGCAACGTAGATATGCTGAACGCGTCGCCTTGCAACTGTTCCAAGCATATTAACACCAAATACTACCCAAACAAGAGTAACAGCAATATCAATTGGCCATGAAAGCTCAGCATACTCTTTTCCTTGAGTATAACCCAAAGGTAAAGTAATTGCCGCGGCTACAATAATAAGCTGCCATCCCCAAAAATGAATACGTCCTAAAAGATCACTAAACATTCTTGTTTTAAGCAAACGCTGCATACTATAATAAACTGCAGTAAAGATTCCATTACCTACAAAGGCAAAAATAATCGCATTGGTGTGAAGTGGTCGTAAACGACCAAAAGTCAACCAAGGAAGATTGAAATTCATCACAGGAAAAGCCAATTGCAATGCAATTAGTAGTCCTACAAGCACTCCAACCACACCCCAAAGAATGGTGACACCACCAAACATCCTCACGATTTTGTTGTCATAGTAAAAAGTCTGTTGTTCCATAAAGATAATTTTTAGTTATTTGTTTGTTTTTCTGTATTCTATTGTAATGTAAAAATCAAATTATTTCTTTTCCTCCTGAGATTCTTTTGTTTCATTATCAAAAAGAATGCGCACTGATGGGGTATAATCATCCTCATACTGATTGTTCTTAACAGCCCATATAAAGGCAATTAAGAAGCCTATAGCTACCAATAAACTTATGATAATGAGTACAAATATTGCGTACATAAAATGATTTCCTGTTCAGTTGCAACTACAAAACTAAAAAAAAATCTTATTTAAGAAGTGAAATACTTAATATTAATTCGTAATTTATATAACTTCTAAATAGGAAACTGTAATCCATATGGTTATATATTTCTTATTTATAATAAGCCTGTCTATGTTTTAATAAACCGAATAATATATGTACTTTTTTGAGTTCGTAATGTCAATAAATAAACACCTTTCCGTAAATTTTGAGTCGAAATAACAAACTTACTGTCTACTTTATTGCGCTCTAAAGAAGGTATTTCCCTTCCTTTCATATCATAGACTTGAAATGCAATTACTCTTTCGTTTTTTGGTATTTCAACATAGAGAATATCATCTACAGGATTGGGATACACTTTTATCGACTCCTTGAGCCTAGACACTTCAATAGCTGTGGGAGTAAATACATTTCGGGTAGTATCAGTATTAAAATTTGAATCTAAGCGTACAAAGTATAGAGCTGACATACTCACGTCATAACTTTTGGTAGTACCTATCAAAAAATAATGTTTGCCATGAAAATCATCAAGTAAAACTGAGTTTCCCATATCTTGCTTCATATCTCCCAAAGAATTAGACTCTTCCCACCATCCAGAAGGTGTAGTACGAACAATACGAGCATCAGAGAACTGAGAATGTGCAAATTCTGTTGTTATTCCACAAAAAGTAAAAAGTCCATTGGGTTCTCGAATTAGACTTTTTGCATAACAATCTTTACCTTCAGATAGTGCATTAAATCTAGACCAAATAAAATTGGCATTTTGATCATATTTCTCCAAATTTATATCACGGTAAGTATCCAGCGTATCCTTTCGATAACCGCTAAAAACAAGTGTAGTGTCAGGATTAACTACCACATCTAAAAACTCGGCATCGGTAATATGTTCAACCACCTTAGTCCAAATTGTATCACCTTGAGAGTTTGTTCTAAGCATATAGGAGTCGAAGCTTCCATTTCCATAGCTCTCTGTTGCACCTGCAATAACAAACCCTCCGTCTGGCAATAACTCAATACTATTTCCTCGATCCGACATACTACCGCCATAATTCTTAGTCCATAGCGTGTCGCCAAACTGATTTACTGTCAATAAATAGAGATCACTTTGCCCAGCTCCCGCAGAATAGGTTTCACCCACTAATGCAAATGTGGTATCATTAATTAGACAAATTCCTTTTCCCAAATCCCAATCATGACCACCATAATTATTATAGCCAATTATTTGCCCATATTGATCCAAGCCAAGAAAATACACCTGGTAAGAAGCCAATGAATTTTGTGTTGTTGAGCCAACTATAAATAAGTCTCCTTTTGAATTCATTACAGCATCTTCCGCTTTTTCAATTTTTGTTCCACCATAAAATTTATGCCACAAAAAACCTCCATTAGAGTCCAAGGCAATTAACCAAACATCGGTATTACCACTACCAAAACTACCTGTATTGCCAATAAGTCGAATCTCTTTATTGGGCAAACGAAAAGCTGCAATACCTTCGTCGTAGGAAGGCCCACTGTATATATGTGTATAAGTTTCTTGTTGAGCCATCGAAAAGCTCGAAATCAAAAACACTGCTATGAGTACTAAAAAACGCATCAATAAATAATTAATAAGTTACCGCCTTGCGAATTTTTACCAATTGAACCAATAAATCTTCTAAATAATCTAGCTTCAACATATTGGCTCCATCAGACTTTGCAATTTCTGGTTTTGGATGAGTTTCAATAAATAATCCATCAGCACCAACAGCAATCGCTGCCTTTGCAATAGTGGAAATCAATTCAGGCTTACCACCCGTAACACCCTTATCCTGATTTGGTTGCTGTAAAGAATGCGTGCAGTCCATAATAACTGGAGTACCAAATTTTTGCATCTCAGGAATAGACCGGAAATCTACCACCAAATCCTGATAACCGAACATGGTTCCACGATCTGTAAGAAGAATATTATTATTTCCCGAGTCACGAACCTTTTGCACAGCATACATCATTGACTCCGCCGACATAAACTGTCCTTTCTTAATGTTCACTACCTTACCCGTTTTGGCAGCAGCTACTAGCAAATCTGTTTGCCTACATAAGAACGCTGGAATTTGCAATACATCAACAAACTTAGCCGCAGTATAAGCCTCACTTTGAGTGTGTATATCTGTAACCACTGGAACGTCAAAGTCTTTTCCAATCTTTTTAAGTATTTTCAATGCCTTCTCGTTTCCAATGCCCGTAAATGAACTTAACTTTGAACGATTCGCCTTTTGGTAAGAAGCCTTAAAAATAAAAGGGATTTCCAATCGATTAGTAATATCAACCAAGCGCTCAGCTATTTCAAAAGGCATATTTTCATTTTCAATAACACATGGACCCGCCATTAAAAAGAAATTACCGCTATTATAATGTTTAATTCTAGGTAAATATTTATGTATCATAAGTTCTACTTTTTATAAATTTTATACGTAAAAGTAATAAATCCTCCCATACCTGAGAAAGTATGCTTGGCAAATCCTGTTAAATAACGACTTTCCAATTTTAATTGAAATCCTTTATAATCAAACTGCATTTTCAAGCCTGCATTAAAAGCAGTATATCCACCATAGGACAAAACTGGACCTAACTGAAAGTTATCGCTTACTTTATAACTTGCATCCATTTGAAAAATAGGCAACATATAGCTTAGCAAACGAAAGTGAGTAAGCATGCCCATTTTTATTCTCTGATGAAAAAAATATTGTTCAAATTGCATTTTTACATCAATTGGAGTAATTAAATAATTAGCTCCTTGTGTAGTATTGGCGTAGATATAATCTTTAAGTGTATCCTCTGAATTGACGAGTGGGCTAGGCATTTGAAAAATATTATCTACTTCAATTCCTTGAAAAACATGTTTTTTGTCTTCCGACAAACGTAGGGTATTCTTATTCCACTTAATAAAACCAATATTTTCTATGCTCACCAAAAGGCTATAACTTTCCTTTTCTATAAATTTATAATTAAAATCAATGGATGCGCCAACACCTGAAACATTATACCATTCTGATTTAGCAGTATCTGATTCAAAATAATCAACATTAGACTGAAGTACTACTGCTGTCCCCGTCGGATTTGTAAATAAGTATGATGGGTCATAGAATCTAAATCCCGACAATTTATTACCTAAATTAAGAGCCAAATTAAGTCCAAAAACATGTCGTAAGTTTTTAGTTGATCGGTGTAAGCCAGTTTTTATTTGAAAATAATCAACCCTCATCATTCCTGAGTGTGTGAGATAGGCAGCTTCGCCTTCAAAAGCATTATTACCATAAAAAACCAATTGATAAAGATCCTTAGTAAATTGATATTCATTTAGGGATTTCCATTCCAAAGCAAAGTAATACGATAGACGCTTTACACCCCAAAGATTGCCTCGATTACTCTTATAAAACAATTTTGTATTGACAAAAGTTCCTCCTTGATTTGTATTGCCCAACCGAGCCAAGTTTTCATCCTTTAAGTCTTGATCAATAAATCCAGAGGCATTAAGAAGGGCATTATTTACAGCGGATGCTGATTGCAAATCCACTTCAAAACCCATTTCCAAACTGTCAAGAGTTATGGTGGGCGCATCAGATTTTTGCGCGATGCTATTGAAATTCAGAAGTAATAGCAGAACTAAAATCAAAATATTTATTAATCTAAAGCTCATATTTAACATCCCCCACTATTTGAATATCCAAATTATGGCTCTCATATAATTGAAGCGAGCGATTCTCATATGAATTTACATTAGCACGAATCAGTATATCCGAATATTTACGAAGGTGATTGATCCGGCTTTGAGTCAATGGTACCACTAAGGTTTTTGTTGATGGAGCAATCACATAACCTTGGCCATCCACATGAGCCGACGGAATAAGCGGTTTTTCCATAAACAAAGAATCTACAATATTTCTGTCATCATCCAGTATATAAAACTGTATTTCTAAACTTAACGGAAATCTATTAATCGTATAAACCCGTAATTCACCCGATTTCAACTTTCCCTTATCATCGAAATTCAGCGTCGAATAATCCTCGATTTGCAAATTATTTGCAGAAAATTTTAATGGAATCTCCATCTCAATAATTGCTTCAACCCCCTTTTCAAAATACATAAAATCATTTCCCGCACTCACATTTCCCATGGGGTTAATAAGGGCCGACATCTTAAAGCGTAAGGAATCGGGTTGAAGTTCAATCAGCTTATCCAAATTTGAATTTTCAATTTTGTACTTTGAAATAGTAGGCTGAACATCAGAAAGATTAGGTCCATTTTCAGTTGCTCTACCAACATTCAATGACTGTCCAATGATAGGGTGATTGAGCAGTATTTCTTGATTCAAAGCACTATTGTATGTAGCCAACTTGCTCATATTCATCTGCACATCCATTCCAGTATAATTCCGGATTGTTAAATTTGCATTTGCCATATCAAGATTAAAACTACCTGCTTTGAAATTATTAAAAACACTTATATATGAACTACCTTGCCCCTGGTAAGTCTGTTGACCAAAATAGCCCCTTGTATAATCAATATTCAACTCGTCAAATGTTGAAATGATTAAAATCGTATCGCTAGGAGTAATCCAAATACTATCTGCATCAGGATGAATCCAAACCGTGGTTTGAGATCTAACGGTATTCACTTGAGTTCCATCACCTGTCATATCCATATCATATCCATCAAGATGTATGGTTTTTACGGTATAAGAAGGTCCTAAACTGGTTGCTGGTGGAATATCTTCATAAACCTCAAAATGTTTCCCATCTTTATCGGATGATAGCAGCTCATACTTTACTTGCAAAGGTTCTTTAATGGTATTAGTAACATAAAACTTCAGGCTAGCCACCCGAGCACGAGCCTCTGTTAGCTCCATATCACCCAAGTCCATGCTTACCGATGTTTGCCTTTGTGTTAGCTGCTGCCCTGGTGCAAATTTAAGATGCAAGGGAATATTAAATAAATCAACAGCTAAAGTATCATGCACTTCAATTACTTTATCAGGGTCGAGCATATCTACTTTCTCTTCCACAACTAAGCGCAGACTCTGATCAGAATTTTCCACCACATTGGTATCTCCAAACAAATCCCAAACATCTAATGTAGAGTGCATTATAGGAACAAGCAAATCACTATCCCAGCTTACAGGCTCGCGCTTTTTACAAGCGCTCATTGTAATAGATAGCGTTGCTAACCCAATAAAGAAGTAAATTACGAATTTTCTTACTGTGCTGTTTTGATCCATTGTGCTATATCAGATATCACATATTGTGGAACGCTTCCCTTTGTTTCATATTCTTTAGGGTACGACTTTCCTTCACCCTCCAAAAATAAGTGATTTAGTTTTGCAAAGGACTTAAAACTAACATTCTTTTTTTTGTGCAATCTATGTTGCCATATTTTATACTCACGTGGTGTAACTTGGTAATCACGCAATCCTTGCACAATAAATATCAATTGAGTTATAGATTGAGCCGTTTTAACCTGATCGTAATCATTAACTGCTTTCCAAAATCGAATATCACTTGTGACAGGCAATTTCACTCTTTCACCAGAAGCCATGCGTTTTTTTAGATGTCGAACATTCCTTACTTCTTTATGAATTTCCCTCAATTTAGCTTTTTCTGTTTTTGACAAACCATCCTCATTAAAGATATACTTATACTGATCATAGACCAAGTCTTCAAGCGGACGTGCGTTGCCAGCCATCATTATTATTCCCTTTATCTGTGCATTCTTTTGAGCAATTCGAGGAGCCATCATTGCTCCTAAACTATGCCCTAAAACATATATTGAGGACTTATCGACCCCTTCAATTGTTTTAGCAAATTCAACCGCTGCCAATGCATCATCTGTTACCACAGCATCTAATAACGAGCGATCTCCAATATCCAATAGGGTTGACGGATTCACAAGTGAACGTTTGTCATATCGAACACTTGCAATACCTTGCTCAGCTAGACCATGAGCAATATCGCGAAATGGCTTATTGGGGCCAATAGTTTCATCTCGATCATTGGCTCCTGAACCATGTACAAAAATTACAATAGGATAGTTTTTCACACCTTTAGGTAAACACAAAGTGCCCGGCAAGTCCAAATCCGAAGTATGCACCTTTATTGGCATCTCCTGAAACTTATCGTTATTGGCCATTTCTAATGTTTGGGTACCACGACTTTTATAGGGCACGAAATACATACCACTTATACGGTTGTCTTTATCGAAAGCCAAGCGGTAACGCAAATTCTTTTTCTCAAATTGCAACTGAGTTTCCAACTGATAAAAGTCTTCAAACTGACTCCCTTTTGACTCACCCATCCCTTTATACTTACCCATAGCACTTTCCAATTGCGACCATACTTTGGCTAAATCCTCGGCACTCAATTTACTGCTCATTTCATCATTAAAATAAGCAACCACACTTTCGCTTTTACCCATTTGGAACTGCTTAATGGTTTTTTGATTAATTTCTTGGCAAACCTTGGGGTCTTGTGCTTGAGCATTAATACCAACTAAAAGAAAAATACTAAATAAGGAAATAAGTGTTTTCATAAAAATGTCTTTGTGATAGGGTCAAAGATAACCAAATATTACGCCATTTATTAAGTATTCGCAAAATAAAATAACACTATTCAATATCAAATTTACTAGGATAAAGCTTTACGAGCTTTCAGAATATACTTGGCACGATCCAATGGGCTTATACCCTTAAATTCCCTAATGACAGCAAATTCATCCTCCACTTTTTGATAACCATCAAATTGCATTTGAATACTGGCACGCCCACCCGATCGGGAAGCTAATTGTACCGGATACTCCATTGCCGTAGCAAAAGGAACTCTACCCTCCATTTTGAATTTATCTCCATCGAAAACAGGCTGCTCAAATACCCCTCTCATTTTATGCATGTCAGAACTCACCTGCCCCAGAATATCATCTGTACCGTAAAGTACAAACTTCATAATAGGTTCCAAAATATCTGTACCTGACTCTTTCAGACCATTCATTATGGCCATGGGAGTAGCAATTACAAAATCACCAGCCCTACTATGTACATTATGATCCTCTCCTCCTATCAAGGTAATTTCAACGTCAGTAACCTCCCAACCCTTAACACCTTGTTCCAATGCTTTTGACATGGTGCGCTCCACCTCTTTTTGGTATTTAAGAAGGATGTCATTTACTCCTACTTGTGACTTAAACACAACACCACTACCTCCTTTGATAGGCTTTATTTCAAATTTCACCACAGCCCAGCACGGTTTAGGCATGGTGTATTCTTCGTAACCAATGGAAGTTTTCGCTGGTGTTTCCTTATAAATTACGGTGGGCATTTGAAAGTCGGTATCAATATCAAAACGCTGCTTCAAAATCTGTTGTAAAATCTCGATTTGAATCCATCCATTGATTTTTAAATGGAATTCTTTTTCCTCCTTAAACCAAATAAACTGCAAGAGCGGATCTTCCATATCCAATATTGCCAGCACCTCTGCAAGCTGAATATAATCTTGTTGAGTGATGGGCTTCACCTCCACTGTAAGAATGGGGGTTGTATTAAAGTCTAGCTTTCGATTTAGTGGTAAATGTCCCAAAACATCACCCACCTCCACTTCTGTCAATCCTGCAAGTGCGACAATTTCACCAGCCTTAGCTTTGGGTAAATCAATATACTTATTTGAAAAAATGGTTTTTATTTGATTAAGCTTTTTCTCTAAATTTCGAGTTTTGTTAAAAATCATTTCCTTGGGAGTAAGGCTACCAGAAAACAAACGAACATAGGCCAATTTACCATACTTTTCATGATGGATAATCTTGAAAACCACCGCTGATAATTCGTTCTGAACATTTTCACTTCTAGCATGCGATACAATCTCATTCAATAGCCCTTGTATTCCAAAACCATTTTTGGCAACTGCAAAAAGTACTGGAAAAATATTTGCCTTCATAAACTGCTTTTGATAAACATTCTGAAGCAATTCATTACCAACTGGGCTTGATGATAAATAAGAATCTAGAATTTTATCATCATATTCGGCTAAACACTCCACAATATGATCCTTTTGCTGAAACGAAGACTTTATATAATCACGTAAATAGTTTACTTCAAATTTTTCTGCATCCAAAACCTCCTGAATTGGAATTATATTTGAACTTAGCTCCTGTTTAATTTCAGAGAGCACATCGTTCAATACTACTCCTGATCGTTCAATCTTATTGACAAGGATTATTCTCGGGATATTTAATCTATCAAGAGTTCCCCACAAAACTCGAGTTTGAGCCTGTACACCATCTGGGGCAGATATTAATAACACAACTATATCTACCGCTAGTAGTGAGCGCTCGACTTCCGAGATAAAATCGGCATGGCCTGGCGTATCAACAATATTAATTTTTACATCACAATACTCTGTACTTACATGGCTTGAAATCACACTAATACCACGCTCCTTTTCCACTTCTAAGAAATCGCTTAAGGTGGTTCCTTTATCCACATTACCTGCCGACTTTAATACTCCTGTCTGAAATAGAATTTGCTCTGTTACAGTAGTTTTACCTGCATCAACGTGGGCTAGAAATGCTATGTTAATTGGGGTTTTCAAACGATTTTTAATATTAGTTGATTGTTTTGGTTAATCCAATTCATGAATTGTATTAACTAATAATCATATTTATCTTTCCAACGGGATTTTAACCAATCACGCAATTGATTTTCCTTGGTATTATTACCTGGCTCATAAAATTTCACTCCTAATATTTTCTCTGGAAGAAATTCCAAATTCACAAAATTACCTTCATAGCCATGGGCATATTGATAATCTTTTCCATAACCGATTTTTTTCATTAACTTAGTTGGCGCATTGCGCAAATGCAAAGGCACAGGGAGATTCCCATCCTCTTGCACTTGTTTTTGAGCTGCTTTTATGGCCATATAGGAGGCATTACTTTTTGGTGAAGTTGCCAGATATATTGTTGTTTGTGAAAGGACAATCCTACTTTCAGGCCAACCAATCTTAGCCACAGAGTCGAAGCAGGTATTTGCCAATAATAGCGCATTGGGATTTGCATTTCCAATATCCTCAGAAGCTAAAATCAACAGCCGTCTAGCAATAAACTTTGGGTCTTCACCTCCCTCAATCATGCGAGCCAGCCAATAAACCGCCCCATTAGGATCACTACCCCGAATGCTTTTTATAAAAGCCGAAATAATATCATAATGCAGTTCCCCACCTTTATCATACATGGCCAAGTTTTGCTGAATAATCCCCAACACCTTATCGTTGGTAAGGACAATTTTCCCCTTTACCCTAGTAGACAATGTAGTTACAACCAACTCCACAGCATTCAACAATTTCCTAGCATCGCCACCCGAAATTCGAAAAATTGCTTCTTGTTCTTTTACCTCCACTTTACGACCAAATCGTTCCGACATTGCTATAACAGCAGATTTTAATAACTTTTTCAAGTCAGCCTCTTCTAGCCCTTTAAGAATATACACTTGGCAACGCGATAATAATGGAGAGATAACCTCGAAAGATGGGTTTTCTGTAGTAGCACCAATCAAACGAACTATTCCTTGTTCTACAGCACCGAGCAATGAATCTTGTTGAGACTTGGAAAAACGATGTATTTCATCTATAAAAAGAATTGCCTGATTGGGCAACATCTTCGCACGATTAATTACATCACGAACATCTTTAACACCTGAGTTAACGGCACTCAAAGCAAAGAAACTCATATCCATTCGCTCAGCGATAATATTAGCCAAAGTAGTTTTTCCCACACCAGGAGGCCCCCATAATATCATGGATGGAATATTTCCACTTTCAATGGCATTACGCAAAATAGCTCCTTTGCCTATCAGGTGCTGCTGACCAAGATAATCATCAAGGGATTTGGGACGGAGTTCTTCGGCTAAGGGTTTGGACATTTTAATTTAGTATTCGCTTTATTAATTAACGTTGAGCCAATTCATGAATTGGATCAACTAACTATATTACTTAAATTCCTGTAAGCTTAATTTATCCCCATCAAAAACAGCATAGGGTTTATGTTTTACCCATTCGCCCAAATTAATATAGGTGGAATTATCTGAAAGTTTAATTTCCATTTTCAAATGACGGTGACCGAAGATAAAATAGTCGTAATGCTTATTTTTTAGTAAGCCTTTGCAGTACTGTACCAGCATTTCTTTTTCCTCACCATGAAATTGCTCATCATAATTGCCATTGGCTATACGCGAGCGACGTGACAGAAAGCTTGCCAGCCACAAACCAAAATTTGGATGCAAGCGTGCAAACAACCATTGGTTAAATTTGCCAGCAAAAATACGCTTGACAAACTTATACGAAGCATCGCCACCACCTAAGCCATCACCATGGCCAACCAACAATACTTTATCTCCCAATTTTATCTTCTTCGGCTCACGATAAATCTTGGCATTGAGTTCTTTTTCAAAATAGTCGAAAACCCACATATCGTGGTTTCCAATAAAGTAATGAATTTGCAATCCTGCATCACTCAGCTCAGCCAATTTACCTAAAAGGCGCACATAACCTCGAGGCACTACACGTTTATAATCAAACCACATATCAAAAATATCACCCAAAAGATAGAGGTCTAATGCATCAATAGAGATTAAATCCAACCATTTTACAAAGGCCTTTTCCCTCTCCAAACTAGATGCATAATCAGGTGCTCCAAGATGCAAGTCTGAAGCGAAATAAACTTTGTTTTTTATGATGCTATTCATTGTGGTTTTTATTATCAAGCGGTAAAAGTAAGAAGAAATTTGGCAATACTATTTGAGTTTCGTAAAATAGTCGATTTTCAAATATTGTCTCAAAAACCAAAGCTCAAAAACGGGGTCTAAAAATTCATAATTTTTACCATCAAAATCAATAACGTCATTATTGATAAGTATGGTTTTATTTTTTATCACATTGCGTGGCGTACCCAAGCGATAACTTTGCATCACCCTAGCACTGGTGAGTTGATTTTCATTACTTGCTACAGCTTTTAGTAATGATAATTGCGTTGCACTCAAACTTTCAATCTCTTTTTGAAAAAAAGGTGTATTAGCATATATCAATTCCATAAGAGCCGACTCTAGCTGCGACATTTCCACTTGCATATTGGTTTTCTGCCAGATATAATGTGAGTATTGCTGCACATACCACGGATGATTCCCCATCAAGCTTGGGATTTTCAAGGCCAACTTTTTAGCAATCTTCTTTCCTGATTTTTTAAAATTCTTTTGGATAAATTTCACCCAATGCTCTGTATCGATTTTCTGCAAAAGCATCATATCTCCAAATCGATAAAAGGGTTTGGATGCATTATTGAAAATATCGGTCATCATATGGCGTTTGCTACCGTACAAACAATAGCTCACTCGTTTTTGGCGCTGCCAAACTGCACGCATTTTCTTTTCCAAACTAATATACTCGGGAAAAGAAGCCAGATTTTGAAACTCATCCAACGCAATTATAAAGCGAATATTCTTTTCCTTAGCAATCACCTCAGGCAAATTCAGAACCTCTTCTTTATGCTTCATTAAATCAGCCCAATCGAAGCTTAGGCTAAAATCGTTCATGGGATCAACACCCAGACTTATTTTAGGAATCAAATTTTTGAATAATTCTTTGGTTGAGCTAATCCAATCCTCCACTTTTGATGAAGAAGCTTTGATAACTTCGGCAGAAAACAATTCCAAAAACTCTTCCTCACTGGCCACAAAAAATAAATCAATCAAAACGGTTTTTACTTTTTTCTCATTCTTTGCTATATCCTTAAAAACCTTTTCAACCAAGGAAGATTTTCCCCAACGGCGTGGTGAAATAATGGTGGTATTAACTCCTTGCATCAAGTTGGAATATAACTTTTGAGACTCCTCTTTCCTATCGGTGAATGCATCCTCGCCCACCGTTTGCCCATAAACAAATATTGAATAATCCATAAGTCAGCTATTAGTAATTACCATTTTATACCTTTTGGTATTATACCTTTTGGTATTATACCATTTGGTATTATACCTTTTGGTATAATGCAAAGATATTAAATATTAGTTAAACACCTAATAATCCGCAATAAATAAAATATAAAAGAAAACTATAATTGAATTTTAAGATGCTAAAACCGAACTTCTTTGAGGTATTTGAATGGGTCTGCGAGTTCCATTCGCATGGTAAAGCGTATTTTTTCACCATAGGAAGTATTCTTATTTAGCTCAAATACATCTTGAATATCTTGTGACCAAAGGGCCGGAAAATATACTTCCAACTTACGATCTATGATACTGATTAAAAATCCAGCTTCCCACAAGGGATCTAATTGTACTAAACTAGCGTGCTGAAATCCTAAATTGGCATATACCTTAATAAAACTCAATTTGGGCAAGCTTGCTCGAAGATTAATAGCTCCAAGCCATTCTGCATTTTGACCTAAAATAGTGGGTATATAAAACCCTCCATCACTTTCTATCATTTGCTGCGACCACATACCATCACGTTCATTTCTTCCCGCAAAAACACCATCGTACAGATAATCATTGCGCCCAGCAGTGCCAGCCATACGAAGGTTAGGAGCAAAGTTTAATCCATTATTTACTCTATGCAAATACCCTCCAAACAATCGCACATCAAATCCCGAGCTTTTCTTCTTACCATAAGAAAACCTATAGCGAAACTCTGCAGTCAAGCGAGCAAAATCGGCACTTCCCTGAACATCAAACCGGTAAAAATAAGGATTCATTATACGATGATTATTATTAGTGAATTCTATTTGGTAAACCTGATACTCATTTACCCCATCCATTGGGCTAGGGGCAAATCCTGGAAAAATTGGGTCCCAGTATTTTTTGTCTTCACTGACAAATATTGCCCGCACTCTTAGCTGTTTTTGTACAGAAGTTAGGCTTGGCTTCCTTGGATTAAAATCAAATATTAACTGTGGAACAATACGGTAAAAACTCATACTATATGTTTGACCTCCTTCTACAGTAAATTTATCATCTATACTATACTTTCGTCCAGTTACACCCACACTTACGCGTTGAATTTGTCCTTTATCATAGAAATTATGAAAAAGGGAGAAGCTTCCGTTCACATTATTTTGAGCAAAAGAGTATAAAGGCATCACAGAATACTGCCATTTTTTTTCAAAAACCAAACTGTTATAGAAGGCAGCTCCCAACATGAACTTATTATATGAATTCCAGCCTATCACAGGAGTCCAAAACAAGGTTGCCTTATCATCTTTTGGCAAGGACCAAGCAAGCTTTAATCGAAACTGTTTACGCTTCTTCAACAAACCATTCACAAATACTTGGTCGTTTTCACGATAAACATCGGTCATCACTTTATCCCCATCAATACTTAAGCGATGGTAATCTCCTTTAGGAAAACCAACTTTTGTAGTACCATCAAAGCCATTATACCATTTTGTAAGTAGCACATCACCATCACTATCGAGAGCTGATATTGAAAATGGAGAAACAACCTCTCCTTTGTTTCGCACTTTCACCAATAAACTATCTGTACTATTTTTCTTTTTAAGGGATGCAATTTTATAATCCACATTACTACTGGTATTTATCAAATCGTCAAATACCCAGGACAAATCTCTACCTGTTTCCTTTTCATAAAACAACTTCATGTCTTCTGGTAAAGGGTGCTTATAAGCCCATTCATTAAAGAATTTTCGCATGGTAATACGTGCTTCTTTCTCTCCTAAGTAGGCTTGTAAATACTTAAATATTAAAGCAGTTTTCTGATAAACCGAAATACCATAATTCATTGCCGTAAAATCTTGGGCTGGCAAGCTAAGCGATTGATTGAGATTGCGACGCCACTGCATCAAATTGGAAAAATAATACTCATAATTCTTGCTGTAATCACTAGCATTGAATATATTAACATCAAACAGCCTCTCTTTGGGATAGTACTTATCCATGTACAGCGATTCAATATAAGTATTAAGGCCTTCGTCCATCCATGGATGGGCTCGTTCATTAAAACCCAACATCCCATAAAACCAGTTATGACCTACCTCATGCATAATTACATTATCTAAAGACCGAGCAACTCCTGCTGTACCAATGATAGTAATATTAGGATATTCCATACCAGCACCCGCACTCAAAGTACCCTGTACAGCAGTCACTTGATTATATGGATAGGTACCCACTTGTTGAGAATAAAACTTAAGCGAGCGATTTAAATAGGTAATACTCTTTGTCCAAATATCCACCTCTTCATTGGTAAACATAGCCCAAGTAGTTACCTTACGACCAAACTGCAGCACTACCTCCCCCTTCAAAACATGAAAGCGCTTATCAGCAAACCATGCAAAATCATGAACTTTCTCTTGATGATAATGCAATGTTTTATTAAGGCTATCAGAGTCGGGAAACTCCAAATCATCTGAAAAACGAACCTTGCGTTGCGTAACTTCAGCAATAGAATCGAGCCACTTCTCTTCTTGCTTACAATCAACTAAGTCGCCCGTGGCGCCAATGACATAATTCTTTGGCACCGTAATATACACATCAAAACTCCCAAACTCGGAGTAGAATTCTCCTTGATTTAAATAAGGAAAGGCATTCCAACCATTACGATCGTAAACAGCAGGCTTAGGATACCATTGCGTAATTTGATAGGATTGGCCACTATGTCCCAAACGAGAAAAAATAGAAGAAGGTATTTTTACATAAAATGGAGTGGTAATAGTTATTGTTTCACCAGGATTAAGAGGCTTATTCAATTTAAGCTTGGCAATATCAATATGTTCATCTGTTAACGACCATGGTATTATCTTACCATCAACCATAAAATTCAAGCTATCAATAAATCCTCGTAGAGAATCATCAGCATAATAAAACTCTGTTTTACCCATGTCTAAAAACTGTTCTCCAAGAGCAGTTGAAGACTCTTTATACGCATTTGGCCATAGATGAAACATCAAATAATCCAGCACTTGCGGGGAATTATTTGTATATTCTATTCTGATTTTAGCACTAAGGCTATGTGCAGTATCATTGAGTGTTACATGAATTTCGTAATTTACCTCTTGCTGAAAATAATCATTTTGAGCTACTAATTCAAAACCAAATACCAGCGTCAATACAAGTGTATAAATTATTCTCATAAAAATAATTGTTTATAAATTCAAATAAGATGATATTATCCCATCCAACTCTTCCACTTTGGGATCTTTAACTAATATTTTCCTTTTATCATCAAGTAAAAAAATACGAGGGAGTTTTTCCTCTGCATTTAGCATTTTCTTTTCTCGAGGGTAGCCAATTACATTTGTCCAAATAAGCTTGTCCATATGACAATAATTAGCCCACGCCAATTTATCAGTATCAAAAGAAATTTCGTAAATACCAAAACCCTGCCCACTATATTTTTTATATAGATCCTTTAAAACTGAATTTACTTCCCAACTCTCCTTATTGGTAGATTTCCACAACATAACCAAACATATTTTAGCCTCGCATTTTGACAAATATTGTGGTTTATTATCAATATCATTCAATATTATTTCAGGAAATATTTTATTTTCGCTTAGCGCTTCTTCTCTCTCCAGCTTTAGTTGGTCAGCATTTTCAAACTCTAGCACTTTTTGATGCAATTTTATGGCATGCGAACTATTTGGATACTTTCGAATAAGTGAATCCGAAACCATTTGAAATAAATCAGAATCATATTTAAAATCCAATATTGTATTTCTTCCAAAACGACTATACAGCGCTAATAATGAAGATAAAGAAGCTGGATCTTTTTTAATAAAAATACCTATCTCTTCGTATACCGAAACTTGATTAATCTGCAAAAGTGAATCAACTTTAATACGCAGCTCTTTCTGCGACAAAGAGTCTGGATTGTCCCTATACTCTTTGTAATACACTTGAACTTTTGCCATTCTTGAATTAATTATTTGGGTTAATTCATGTATACGAATCGAGCCCTTTGATTTTTTTATTGAGTAATTCTCATTCAGAGTTGTAAGATCGCCTTCTATTTCTAGGCGCTCACCATTCTCTATCAAAAGCGTAATTGCCTGATTAAAATGGTCAGACCTAACAACATATAATTCTGGACTTTCCAAAGGTGTGAACTCAAAATGAAACTTCCCATCCTCTCCAATAACAGCAGAGTCAATTTTAAGTAAATCATCAGCACTTAGCTCCATTAAATACACTACTTCACCCATGCTTTTGGTAAAATATCCATCAATAATAACTAGCTCTGAGGATGAGTCATCAGGATTAGAACATGCAGTAAAAAGCATCACAATAATTGACAGTAAAAATAATTTTCTCATTTCTTCAAGTTTTCAAATATTTCAAGCAAAGATAGTATTTAGTTTTGCTTTTACTAACGGAACTTTTATCGATATATTTTTATCGCATCAATGCTAATTCATTCTATAAAAACCACTACTTTTGTAGTAAATCAAAATTACAATTATGATTAAACAGATTTTACTATTTATATTTCTTTGGGGATCAAGTGCAAGCGTCTTTGCACAAAGCGATTCAGCCGAAGTTAGTCGCGAACTCAAAGCAGGGATTCGTTTTCAAAAAACCCAAAAACTATATTGGGAAAATGGTTTTAGCATCGATTATACGTGCTCAAAACTTTGGGACAAGCGCGTTCATTTAGGATTGAGCTATACCACTAGTCGATTGGGAAGCGCAATTAACTCAAATGCCATAAAACAAGATAATTATCTTTTCAATGCATCATACCACTTTCGACATACTAAAAGTTTACACCCTATTTTGCGCCTTAATTTAGGTTATTTCTACGCCGATATGGAGAATGAAATATTTGAAGTGCTCGATCATACTGCATTTATGGTGGCCATTGATGCTGGTATTTATTATCAATTTGACTTCCCACTTACCATGGGATTTACAGCAGGTTACAACCTGAGTAGTGGAAACGGTAGTACTGGGCCAGGGAGCCTTTACCCAATATATTACCAATTAAGCTTGTTTTATACATTATTTAAGCAATAGATTATGAAAAAAATACACTTTTTAATATCCATAATAGCTCTTATTGCAATCAGTTTTGCCGCTTGTAATAAAACACCCGATATAGATGACAGCATGCTCGATGGTGACAAAATATTTGATCCTTCATTATACGATTCAGCCAAATATCTAGTATCAATTCGTATCGACAACCCTACCACAGCACAAATTAATACACCGGTACTAATTGCTGCCCATGGTTATTCTGCAACAACCTTTGAATGGGACGATTTTAGAAACTATGCCGATGCCAAAGGTGGCGTTTTAGTATCTCAAGTATTGCTTGGAGGACATGGACGTACATATGACAATTTTAAAGACGCTTCGTGGAGCGATTGGCAAGCATCAATTATCGATGAATACAAAGCCCTTCGTGCAAAAGGATATAACAATATCAATTTTGTAGGCTCATCAACCGCCTGCCCTCTTATGATTAACTTGATTGAAAACAATGTAATAGATCCTAATGGAATGCGTCATATCCTTATGATTGACCCTATCATCGTTCCTTCTGACAAGATACTCACACTGGTGGGGGTTTTAGGCCCTATGCTTGGCTACATAGAGAGTAATCTATCTAATGAAGAAGAAGGTCATTGGTATCAATTTCGACCACAAGAAACATTGAGAGAATTGATGAAGCTCATTGATAAAATACGAAAAGATTTGGAAAATAGCATTTATCTTCCAAGCGGGGTTCATGCCAAAGTATATAAATCTATCCACGATCCTACCGCAGATGCAATTTCTGCTTTAATGATTTACAAGGGTCTTTTCAATAGAGATGGATCCAAAATAGAGGTCGAAATGTTGGATTCTAAAATCCATGTAGTAACACGATTAAATGGGCGTGAGAATGTAAGCAGTCACGATCGTGATATACAGAAAAAAGTATTCGACGATATGTATCAAATATTAACAAAATAATGCTCATATTTCGCCTAATTAGAGAGAGTTATCTATTTGCAATTTATTCACTTTTAGCGAATAAGTTACAAACTATTCTTTCGCTACTTGGTATCACCATAGGGATTTTCATGGTAATCTTTGTTTTCACCATAACCGACTCCTTTGAGACAAGTGTGCGCAACTCAGTTTCTGATTTGGGAAATGATGTACTATATATTCAAAAACGCCCTTGGATTTATGACCAAGACACGCCATGGTGGAAATTTTCTCAGCGACCAAACCCCAATATTAAAGATACTCGAGCCTTAAAACAACGAAGCAATTTATCAAAAAATATCGGGATAATTGTATCCGGATCAAGAAATGTATATTTCAAAGGAAAAGAGCTAAGCAACACCACTTTTATTGGGGGATCTTACGAATACCAACACCTTTCTACCTTTGATATTAGCAGTGGCCGATACTTTACCGCACTAGAGTCGGCTTCGGGCAAACCCGTATGTATTGTAGGTAGTTCCATTGCAGGCAAACTATCTAAAAACAATATTTTGAGTCAGCAGATAAAAATCATGGGACGAAAAGTTACTGTGATTGGAGTATTCAAAAAAGAAGGTGAAAGCATGATGGGAGGCTCACACGACAATCAAGTATTAATGCCAATTAACTTTGTTAGAAAGGTAATAAACATTAAGTCTGGCTATTCCAATCCAACAATTATTATTAAAGCAAAGGAAGGAGTAGAGGCACTTGCACTTAAAGAGGAAGTAAGAATAATACTACGCTCGATCCATAGATTAAAACCTGCAGCTGATGATGATTTTTCAATAAATGAAATATCAACTCTTAATAATGTATTTGATAGTTTTTTCTCTGTTTTGGGTAAAGCTGGCTGGTTTATCGGTGGACTTGCACTTCTGGTTGGAGGCTTTGGCATTGCCAATATTATGTTTGTTAGCGTGCACGAACGTACCACACAGATAGGTATTCAGAAGGCTTTAGGAGCAAAAAACTATTTCATTCTTTTACAATTTCTTTTCGAATCAGTATTTCTTTCGCTATTTGGTGGTTTATTTGGCTTGCTATTTGTATTTTTGGCAATTATTGGAATAAAGTATGGCTTTGATTTCGAAGCAAGTTTAACACTTAATAATGTGATAACAGCTGTCTCCATTTCATTAACAATTGGTCTCTTTGCAGGTCTTATCCCTGCCTATATGGCTTCTAGGCTGAGCCCTGTTGAGGCCATTAGATCAAACTAGTATTAATAAATATCAAACAAAATTTATATGAAAATCCTTGGGTTTATTTTATTATTTCTTTTTGGGCTTTTCTTTTCAGTACCATTCAAAGTAGTTCAATCTACACAACAAGAAGTTGTAGGCGGGCGAATGGAAACAGGAAGCTCCACAATTTATCTAGTTAAGATGGTTGCTAAAAAACCCTCTACTAAACTTCATTACGAAGATTTGTGGATTGGTATTAAACACTATTCCGTTACCGCCTCACATCAGAAACCAGACAATACAATCAGTCAAGATTTTGAAAAAGGAGACACGATATATATACAAGCGAGTCAACAGTATTTGCCTAATGATAATGGAGAGAAAGAAATACGAGCTGAAAAAGCAAACAAAACTCCAATCGAATATACTGGTAAAGCGCTAATAGGTTATACGTTTAAGGGCAAAAAGCATTACTTCGAAATTTCTGATTTAGAAATACTATCCACTGAAAACCGTCCATAAAATTGAATTCAGGCTTTAATATATCGAGCAGATTACAAAGTTTTGCTAATGCATTTAAGGGTTTAGGCTTTATGCTTCGCAAACAATATAACTTTTACATACATATTAGTTTAGCTATTATTGCTATTGCATTGGGCTTTTATTTTGACATCAACAGCAATGAGTTTTTATGGATTATAACCGCCATAGGATTAGTTTTAAGCGCAGAGATTTTCAATACTGCAATTGAAAAATTAACAGACCTTGTTCAACCCAAACACGACCCACGAGCTGGGATAATAAAAGACCTTTCAGCAGGAGCAGTACTTATTTTGGCAATTACTGCCTTAATTATTGGCTTAATTATTTTCATACCCTATTTATAAAACATATACTAATTGATGAACAAACTCTACATTATCTTTATATTGTTTTTAAGCGTTATAATACTCAGCCCACAACTTGTTCACGCTCAACGATCACAGCAAGGGGTCCATTTTGGAATAAAAGCTCCCTATTCATATAATTTTGGATACTATCAACGATTTAATACTCGTTGGGCAATGCATGCAGATGTTCAAGTAATCACTTTTCCTTTCAGCCAAACGCCAACAGCTTATATGAAAATGTGGGGTGCCGACCCAAAACTAGTTGCTATACTAGAAGAACCCTTTAGTATAGGAGCAGGTGTTGATCTTGGATTGCATTATTACTTTGGTAGCGACAACAGGAGATACTATGTGGGCACATCAGCACAGTGGATGAATTTACTAAAACGAGATATCAGTGATGAAGTAATAAATGAAGCCTTCGATGTAGACCTTGATGGCCATGAATTTCCCGTTGGCCCAATTCCTAAATCTGATTCAAAAAAGCCTTTAACTCTCAATACTAATTATGTTCAGCTCGGCTTTTTTGCAGGAAAAAAATGGCAATTACACAATCGCGAGTGGCAACTTAGATTGGAGTTAGGATTTTCAATGAATATCTACTCGCATCACAACCTGCAATCCGATTACCGATACATCACACCCGTTGCAATACAAGCCAACGAAGAACTACAAAAAATGATGCATAGGTATGCATGGTTTCCTACTTTAAATGTTTTCTTTATTTACATCATAGATTAATCAAACAGCATGACTTTTTTAGAATTAGTAAAAAAAAGACAGAGCGTAAGAAAATACGTTTTAGAGAAACCCATTGAGGCTGAAAAACTCGACAGAATATTAGAAGCTGCACAGCTCGCTCCATCAGCAAGCAATTCACAACCATGGACTTTTATTGTTGTAAACGAGCCTGAATTGACATTAAAAGTGGCAAAAGCTACTCGAGGAACATTAATCGGCATCAACAAATTTGTAGCGCAAGCTCCACTACTGATTGTGATGGTGATAGAAAAGCCAAAGATAACTACCCAAATTGGTGGCACAATAAAAAACAAAGAGTATCCGTTAATTGACATTGGCATTGCTGCCGAGCATATGTGCTTGCAGGCCGAAGAGGATGGCATAGGAAGCTGTATGTTAGGTTGGTTTGATGAGAATAGGATTAAAAAACTTTTAAATATCCCTCTCAAAAAAACCATTGGATTAGTAATTAGTTTTGGCTACGCCCCGCATGATTACCCATTAAGAGTTAAAATTCGAAAGAATATTAATCAAATTGTGAAAATTAACTCTTATTTATAAAAGGTATAAATAACACTAGTATTTGACCTATATTTGCAAATTATTAATTATGAAATAATAGAATTATGATGAAAAGAATCACCAAGATGTTGCTAGTATTTATTGCTATAGCAACAATAACAACTTCTTGTTATAAAACGGAAACCGTTTATTACGAGGATTATGATATGGTATTGACCTATTATGACACAAAATTTGATTTCACAACTTATAAGACATTTTATATTCGCGATTCCGTAGGAATGATTAGTGACTATATAAAAGTTGATGATACTAATTGGAAGAGTTTTTATGCTCCAGGGGGCGCTTCACCACAAATAAGAAACGAAGTAGCACGCCAATTAAAGGCATATGGCTATACACAAGTTATGGACAGTTTGCAAGATGCTGATGTGGCAATTAATCTTGTGGCTACACTTATAAAAACCGAAGGAGCAGTATATTATCCTGGTTATTGGGGTGGTTATCCTGGTTATTGGGGTGGTTACTATTCTGGCTGGGGATGGGGCTATGGAAGCTATTACCCTTGGTATGGAGGATCAACGTATTATCAATACAAAACTGCTAACCTTATGGTAGAGATGGCTGATGGCGATTCACTTCGTAGCCTAATACACTATATTGAAAATACTCCAGGTGCCGATCCAACCGACCCTAATGCTCCAACCATGAAGTATGTATGGCAAGCATTTGTAAATGGTATACAAACAGAGAAAAATACCTATGATATGGAGCGAATTCTTAACGGAATCGACCAGTCATTCAAACAATCAGAATACTTAAAACTTAACTAGATTTGATTGGTATATATCAATCTTAAATAACGATATTTATGAAAGCACTTTTAATAAGTTTAGCAATATTAATCAGCATAGCAAGTTATGCTGATGGCAAATATTCTTTGGAGGCACCACAGAAAACCTCCTATGATGAAAACTTCCTTTTACCCAGCGGATTTTTCAATATCAACTATAATTTAGGCTGGGGTGTTGGCGATTTTGGGAATTTTATTCACCCAGTAAGTTACCGCGGTTTTAGCATTGACTCAAGATGGTTTATCTCCGATCGTTTTGCCGTAGGTGGACAATTAGGATGGAATGGTTTTTACGAAAAGTATCCAAATAAAACCTATGAATTTGATGGTGGGGCGCTCACTGGCATTGTTACTACTACATATTATAATTTCACAATGACCCTAGACGCTTATTACTATCCGTTACCCGAAGCAATGATTAAACCATTTATTGGTATTCATGTAGGGCCTGAGTATCAAACAATAGCTACTCAAATAGCACGTATATATGACGAGCATGATTCATGGCAATTTATTGCTGCTCCAGAAGTAGGTGTTTTTGTTCAATTAGGACAAGATTCTGATGTGGGATTAAACTTAGCTGTAAAATACAACTACATTCCTTATACGCATCAAGCTTATGATATTGAAAATGGTTTAACCTATTTTCAAGGAGTAATGGGTTTATCATTTATGTTTTAATGATATTCCAAAAAAATTGAAAAAGGGAGCATATGCTCCCTTTTTTTTTGAATCATTTTTTTAGACCTTTGCACAATCGATGCTTAATTGAAATTTGTGTCAATATAACATTTTGAAAGATGAAAGTATTAGTAATTGACCCTGTACATGATGTACTTCCCATTAGTTTGAAAGAAGCAGGGTTTTACGTTGATGTGCTTATTAAAAAAGACTATCAACACTATCTTGAAATGATTCCAAATTATGATGTAATCATTGTGCGTAGTGGCATACGTATAGATAAGAATTTTATCGACCAAGGCAGTAAGCTTAAACTTATTGCTCGTGTAGGAGCAGGCATGGAAAATATTGATGTAGTATATGCAAATTCAAAAAATATACATTGCATCAACTCACCCGAAGGTAATAAAACTGCTGTTGGCGAACAAGCAATTGGAATGCTTTTGAGTCTATTTAACAATCTGAACCGCGCCGATCAAGAAGTACGTCAAGCAATATGGAACAGAGAAAAAAATCGAGGAATTGAACTTGAGGGCAAGACCATTGGAATAATTGGCTACGGAAATATGGGGAGTGCTTTCGCTAAACGGCTATCGGGTTTCGATGTAGAAGTAATCGCCTATGATAAATACAAAAGTAACTTCTCAGACCAGTATGTTAAAGAGGTAAGCATGACCAAACTATTTGAAAATAGTGACATCGTAAGTATACATTTACCTCTAAACCCTGAAACAAGCTATTTGGTAAATCAAGAATGGATTTCAAAATTTAAAAAGGAAATCTATTTTATTAATACAGCTAGAGGCCCTATTGTAAACACCATTGATCTAGTACAAGCTATTAATGATGAGAAAATAAAAGGTGCCTGTTTAGATGTGTTGGAGTATGAAAAACTTGGATTTGAAAATATTAACATAAATAATCTCCCGGAGGCATTTCAATCACTAAGCAATTCAACAAAAGTAATTCTAAGTCCTCATATAGCAGGTTGGACCCATGAATCAAATTATAAGCTATCGAAGGTAATCGTAGATAAAATTATAAACTATTTCAATGGCAATAAACCTATATCTATTTGATTACATGCCATTTATTGCAGCATCTAGTATTAAATAAATATCGTATATTTGTACAGTAATATAATCATAAAACAAAGATTAAAAATGAAGATTATTAAGTTATTCTCGATTGTCCTTATTGGACTAATGATGTTTGCTTGTCAGAATGATGAAGCAAAAAAGACAGAAACAACACCTGAAATAGTACAAAAAGAGGTGGTACAACCAGAAAACAGTAAGCCTTGGAATAAGTTTAGAGGCGACATCCAAAATTCTGGGATAGCTACTACAAATGTTAGTAGAGAAAAGAGCGAACTTCTTTGGAAAGTTAAGGCAAATTCACGTGTTAGTACTAGCCCTTCGGTAGCTTACGGAATGGTATTTTTTGGTGCTGCAGACAGTATTTTTTATGCAGTAGATGTGAAAAGCGGTGAAATTATTTGGGAATTCCCAACAGAAGGTGATATTCGTTCAAATCCATATATTGACGAAGAAAATGTATTCTTCGGAAGTTCAGATGGGACTTTCTACGCTGTGAACAGAAAATCAGGTCAGCTTACTTGGGAATATATAACAGGCGATATTATCATGTCAAGTCCAAGTGTATTAGACAAGGTAGTTTATTTTGGAAGTTACGATGGTAATTTCTATGCATTAGACAAAACTAACGGCGAAAAAATATGGTCATTCAAAACAGGCGATGCAATCTATTCAAGTGCTGCAATTTTTGATGGTAAAGTTGCTTTTGGCAGCATGGATCATTTTATGTATGTATTAGATATAAATACTGGCAGCTTAGTATGGAAATATGAAGCAAAAGATGGTATTGGATCTTCACCAGCTATATCCAACGGAAATATTTTCTTTGGCTGTGACGATCATGCAATGTATGCTTTGAACTTTGCCACTGGCGAATCTATATGGAAAAAACCATTTCAAACTTCAGCGCCAATTAATTCTAGCCCAGCAGTAGATAAAAATCATGTGTATTTTGGAAGTTATGATTATCGCTTTTATGCATTGAATGTAAAAACAGGTGTAAAAGATTGGGAATATACTACCCAACAAGTAATTCACTCGAGTCCGGTAGTTAGTAATGGCGTAGTGATTTTTGGTAGTGATGATAACAACCTATATGGTTTAGACACCGCCACAGGAAATAAATTATGGAACTATACTGCTATTGACCGTGTACATACTAGCCCAGCTATTTGTAATGGAATGATTTTCGTTACTAGTTTCGATGGTCATTTATATTGTCTTAAATAGTATTGTCTTAGTAGAAATTAAAAAGGTGTCAAACAACTAGTTTGACACCTTTTTTTGTATCAGTAGCTTGTAAATCGAACAGCTAAATCGGAAGTATACAAGTTTTATTTTACTGTAACTGTAATTCACTATTATTTCTATCTTTGCATTGAGGAATAAATAATCAAATGGCTCAATAATTAATATAATCAACACTCAAAATCAATGCAAGAAATTACGCTAAAGGATAAGAGCTTTAGAATTAATATTAGCGAAGCCGATATTCTTACTCAAGTAAAAAGAGTAGCCAACGAAATCAATCAAGATCTTAATGGGAAAAAACCACTTTTCTTGGTGGTATTGAATGGTGCATTTATGTTTGCTGCTGATTTAATGAAAAACATTGCTATTGATTGTGAAATCTCTTTTGTAAAACTCGCTTCCTATCAAGGCACACATTCAACAGAAAAGGTAAAAGAACTCATTGGACTAAATGAAGACCTTGAAGGCAGAACAATCGTTGTGGTTGAAGATATTGTAGATACAGGTATTACAATGGAAGGCATTATTAAAGACCTGTTTGCTAAAGGCGTGAAGGAGGTTCGTATTGCAACCTTATTATTTAAGCCCCAAGCTTTCCAAAAAGACTATAAAGTGGATTATATTGGAATGGATATACCCAATGATTTCATCGTTGGGTATGGGTTAGACTATGATGGTTTGGGCCGGAATTTCAAAGATATTTATAAAATTATTTAATTAAGATAAATTCATAATAAGATGTTAAACATAGCATTATTTGGCCCTCCGGGGGCAGGAAAAGGAACTCAGTCAAAGTATTTAGTTGAAAAATACAATTTAACTTATATTTCAACAGGCGACATTTTACGTGTTGAAATAGCTGAGGGAAGTGAATTGGGGAATAAGGCAAAAAATATTATTGCTGCAGGAAGGCTAGTGTCTGATGATCTAATTGTTCAAATTATAGAGAAAAAAATTCTTGCAGAAAAGAAAGATGGAATTCTTTTTGACGGCTTTCCACGTACTGTTGTGCAAGCTTATATTTTGGATGGATTACTCTTAAAACTAGATACTTCATTAAGCATGATGTTGAGTCTTGAAGTGCCAAAAGAAGAGTTAATAACCAGACTATTGGAAAGAGGAAAATCATCTGGACGATCCGATGATAATCTTACAGTAATTCAAAGTAGACTGAAAGAGTATGAGGAAAAAACCATGCCTTTAGTCGACTTTTATAAAGACCGTGGTAAATATATTGCCATCAATGGTGTGGGAGATATAAACGACATTACCAATCATTTGAATGATGCCATTGAAAAAACATTAAAGCGCACGTATTTCAATATAGTAGTTACTGGAAAACCTGGCTCTGGACGAGGAACACAGGCAAAAAGAATTGCCGACCAATATAACCTTGCCTATATCTCAACTGGAAAATTAATGCGACAAGAAATTGCTGATGGAACAGAATTAGGTAAAGCTTGCCAACGATTTATGGAAAAGGGAGACCTTGTACCTGATGAATTTCCAATTCGTATTATCGAACAAGCAATTAGAAACAACCCACACGTAAATGGATTTGTTTTTAAGGGTTTTCCAAGAACTCTTGTACAAGCTTATATTTTGGACGGTTTACTCAAGAAAATTGATTCGGAAGTTAATCTTGCTGTTCAATTGCAAACAACTACACTTGAGGCAATTCGTCGATTGTCGGGTAGAAGCAAAACTACAAAAGCCCGTACTTACGATATGAGCACCGATGTAATTATTCACCGACTTGAAGAGTGGGAAGGAATTATCAAGAAAGATGTAGTCTCATTCTACAAAAACCAAAATAAGATTATTCAGATGCATGGTGATGATGATGACGGTAGCGTATTTGAGCGAGTTGATGCTGCAATAGCTCCTATTATTAGTCAATATTTAGAGAAATAAAACATGGCAAGTTCAAACTTTGTTGATTACGTAAAAATCCATTGCAAGTCAGGTAATGGAGGGGCTGGTTCGCATCATATGCGCCGCGAAAAGTATATTCCTAAAGGAGGTCCTGATGGTGGTGATGGTGGACGTGGGGGGCATATTATTGCTCGTGGTAACGAACAGTTTTGGACGCTATTACACCTAAGATACACCAAGCACATAAAGGCTGAACATGGTGCTTCGGGAAGTAAATCTCGTAGTTCAGGGGCCGAAGGTGAAGACAAAGTAGTTGATGTGCCTTTGGGAACTATTATTCGTGATGCCGAAACCAACGAACAAATTGGAGAGATTGTTAAGCATGGCGAGGAAGTAGTAATCAAAAAAGGAGGCCGTGGAGGATTGGGAAATGTGCATTTTGCCACCTCAACTAACCGAACTCCTGACTATGCTCAACCTGGCGAGGACCTTGAAGAAGGCTGGGTGATTTTGGAGCTAAAAATTCTGGCTGATGTGGGACTTGTAGGGTTTCCTAGTTCAGGAAAATCAACTTTACTATCAGTGGTTTCTGCCGCACGACCCGAGATTGCAGACTACCCATTTACTACCTTAAAACCTAATCTAGGTATTGTATCATATCGTGATAATAAGTCGTTTATAATGGCCGATATCCCTGGTATTATTGAAGGTGCTCATGAAGGAAAAGGACTAGGCTTGCGATTTCTACGACATATTGAACGTAATTCCACCTTGCTTTTTATGGTACCCATCGATACTGATGATATTGCTAAAGAATATGAAATACTGCTTAATGAGTTAAAACAGTTTAACCCTGAATTATTGGACAAGTCGAGATTACTAGCAATAACTAAGTCTGATATTTTTGATGCAGAAATGATAGAGGATTTAAAACCAGAATTACCTAATAATATCGATACCGTATTTATTTCGTCTATTGCCGGACAAGGAATAAATGAATTAAAAGATGAGCTTTGGAAGAAGATGAATGAACCCACTTGGTAATTTTGCTTGATAAACTGATACATATCGACCATACGATTTTCCTTTTTTTGAATGGAATGCATAATGGTTTTTTCGATTTTTTCATGTATTGGGTTAGCAGCACAGTCATTTGGGTTCCATTATATCTGCTCTTTATCTACCTTATTTACAAGCATTATCCCAAACAGTGGTGGATTTATGTAATTATGCTGATTGTAGCTGTTGGTCTTTCTGATTGGCTTTCGGTTCACCTTTTCAAAAATCAATTTCAAAGATTACGCCCTTGCCACAACTTAGAAATTAAAGGCATGGTACACATTGTGCGCGACCATTGTGGTGGACGTTATGGCTTCGTATCTTCCCATGCGGCAAATATGTTTTCAATAGCCACATTTATGGCTTTAGCATTATACAAACGAATAAAACATATTGCTCTTTATGTATTTGCCTGGGCTTTTCTTATTATTTACAGCCGAATATATCTAGGAGTTCACTTCCCCAGTGATGTAATTGCAGGAGCTTTGCTTGGAAGTAGTATTGCAATTGTAATATTTTTTATTACTCACACTGCAGCACCCACTTTTAAACAAAAATAATTTTTTTGTTTGTTTTTTACATTTTCCATTCCATTTCTTCATTCGGTATGAAAAATACCTAAATTCGCACCTTATACATATTTACTTACCCTTATATTACTTGCTATGTTAAAATATACACTTCTATTCACTATCTTCACAATTATCGCAACAGCAAATGCACAAAGCCCTGGTGACACTATTATTGTTTCATCACTAAATTACTCATCAAGCACGCGCGATACAATTGTCAATTTTCCGAACAATACGGCGCTTAGTTTCGAAAAAGTATTGATGTATTATAATATTCGATGCAAAGATGGAAACGTTTCGCCTCCAGTATCTGGACAAACAAACATTGGTTGCGGAGAATGGGATTATAGTTGTAATACATATATTCATGATTCAACACGGGTAGACTCATTACCTGCTAGCCATCCCGATTATAGTATCTCAAGTTTTTCGGGCACGAGCTTTCCTTATCGTGGCACTGCAATGAACTCCTATTATCAATTTATTCAACAAAATGTAATCATCAATAATATCATTGCCGACACACAATCAACCGTAGGTAGTGGTACATTAAGTAATAGCGAGTTGATTTCGGTAAACAGTATTAATGCTAAACGCCAATTTTTATATACTCAGGCCGAGCTTACTGCTGCTGGAGCTGTTGGTGGATATCTGGACGGCATTATTCTTAATGCTGATAATGGAACTGCCTATACTGGTTTTTTACGAATTCGAATTAAAGAAAGCACAAAGTCATTTTTAACAGACTCAATGCCTGACCACAATGGATTTACTGAAGTGTTTTTTAAAAATACTAACTTCGCTTTAGGTCAAAATCGTTTACAGTTTTATACTCCATTTAACTGGAACGGAACTTCAAATATTATTGTCGAATTATCTTATGCTAATAGCACGCCAAGCAATTCCATCAGTTTTGCAGGTTCACAAACGAGCCAAGATATGGCACTACTAAGCTCCGACGACAATTCATTCTTGTTTAATGGTACAAACTATATCGAAACAGTAAACTATAAAGGAATCCCAGGAAATACATCTCGAACTGTAGAAGCTTGGATAAAAACAACCACCTCTGACAAAGAAATTGTGAGCTGGGGTGAAAATAATGGTGGTGAAAAATGGGTTTTTAGACTAAACGGAGATGGTACTTTACGAGTAGAAGTGAATGGAGGATATCGATATGGAAGTACTGTTTTGACTGATGGAGATTGGCACCATGTGGCTTGCGTTTTTAGCGGAACCGCTGTAAACAATATTCAATTATATGTGGATGGAAACTTGGAAACAGGGCTCACTACAGCCAATAAAACCATAAATACAGATACTACCAATGGAATTGGGCTAAGAATTAGCCGTGGAATCAACAACCGTTACTTTGTGGGAGATATTGACGAAGTTCGTATTTGGGACACCAACCTTAGTCAAGCTACTCTACAAAAATGGATGTATGCTAGTCTTAATTCATCACATATAAATTATAGTAATCTACAAGCTTACTACCCGCTTAATGAAAATACTGGGGCGCAAATTTCTGATTATAGTGGAAATAACAGAAGTGCCACGGCCATCATAAGTCATGCATGGTCGTCAAAAAAAGGAATTGATTTGTTCAAGGCCTATTCAACAAGTCTACAAAGACCAAACACCACCTTTCTTCAAGGAACTTATCAACTAACAATACAGGCCGACACTGTATATGACACCATTCCTTTACCTGCACATTCCGTGAAACAATATATGGTTCAAACAAACATTGGCACTGTATATTCTGATGATATTGTTACTATTATGGATACCCTATTTTGGGAAGCAGGAAACGAATATGTTTATGATGGCATTACAGGAAGTATTATTGATACAAACACCCAAGCTGCCGATGGAACAATCACTATTTCAAATATGAGTTATTCAAAAAGGTGGCCCATGAAATTTGAAATTATGTCATTCGTAACTCCTTACGGAATTAATTTAGACATGGGGATGGAAGGCAAAACATGGACTTTTGATGTTACTGATTTTATGCCATTCTTGAAAGGTGACAAACGACTAACGGTTGAACGAGGTGGACAATGGCAGGAAGATATGGATATTAAATTCGCCTTTATTGTGGGTACGCCCATACGTGAAGTGATTGATATACAACAAATATGGCCTGTACAATATAAATCATACTCGCTTATAATGAACGAAAGTGTTTTCCCTCCAATTGACGTTCCATTAAAGTCTGCTGGTAAATCATTTTTAGTACGCTCATCCATTACAGGACATGGGCAACAAGGAGAATTTACCCCTCGCAATCATTATATTAATATTGATGGAGGCAGTAAAGAATTTACCTGGCAAGTGTGGAAAACCTGTGCCAAAAACCCCGTTTACCCACAAGGGGGAACATGGATTTATGACCGTGCTGGATGGTGCCCGGGAGCGCCAACTTTGCTAAAAGAAATGGACATAAGCTCCTTCGTTACTGCTGGGCAAAATGCAAATATTGATTATGGTGTAAACTCGGCTTCGGGCACATCAAACTATATTGTAAACAATCAATTGGTAACCTATGGCGACCCTAATTTCAGCCTTGATGTAGCAGCCATAGACATTACTGGACCTACCGATAAAGTAGAATACGCCAGAACAAACTCTATCTGCAATAATCCTGGAGTGATTATTAAAAATACCGGAACTACCACACTTACCAGCGTTGAGATAACCTACTGGGTAAATAACGCCTCCACTCCCAACACTTTTACTTGGAATGGATCGCTCGATTTTCTAGAAAAAACGGAGGTCTTACTACCTACAGATTCTGCTTTGTGGAGTAATATAAACCCTGGGAAAAATAAGTTTCATATAAAACTAAATAATCCAAATGGAGGAACCGATGAGTATTCTTTTAACAATACTTACACCTCAAGCTTTGTAATTCCTGATGTGATTCCATCTCATTTCTTAATCCTTTTGCGCACCAATTTAGCAGCAAACGAAACTTCATACAAATTGTATAATGAAGCCGGCACCATGATCTTTCACAAAACAGGATTAAGTGCAAACACTTTTTACAGAGACACTTTTCAATTGGGTGTGGGCTGTTACAAATTAGAAGTTTTAGACAGCGGCCATGATGGACTTAAGTTCTTTGCCAATAATGATGGTAACGGTTTTATCAATATTAAGAAAGTTGGAGGAGGTATTGTTGAACAATTCAACCCTGATTTTGGAAGCTCAATAATCTATAACTTCACTATTGATTTCCCACTTACTTTCGAAGAGATACATAAAAACGACAAGTCCTACATATACCCTAACCCTAGCGATGGCAACTTCCATATTGATTTTGAAGGTCAGCAAGCACAAAGTGTTACGGTGAGCGATATGATGGGTCGAATGATACTTAACGAAAAGATTGAAACCTCAAATAACGAGACTTTCAAACTTGACTTAAACAGCCAAGCTCCGGGTGTATATGTGGTAATATTGCATTATGACAATCGAAAGGTACAACATAAAGTGGTGGTATTTTAGGAATATAATCAAAAAGGATTGTAGTCACTAATTAAAATTAGGATTGAACCTAAACCGCCTCTCATTCTTCCCCCACAAAAACAAAACACCCTTAACTATTACATAGTTAAGGGTGTTTATATTTATTCTGAGGTCTCGAGCGGA
>JAGLCR010000056.1 GCA_023146135.1 Bacteroidales bacterium | reverse complement strand
GTGGTGTTAATATGATTGGACTATGCCCTTTTCATAATGAGAAAACACCTTCGTTTACGGTATCTCCCGCAAAAGGAATTTTTAAGTGCTTTGGTTGTGGTGAAGCCGGTAGCTCCATCGACTTTGTGATGAAACACGAACATTTTACCTATCCACAAGCTCTTAAGCATTTGGCTGGTAAATACGGAATTGAAATTGAAGAGGAAGAGCAAACTCCTGAGCAAATTAAAGCAGAGAACGAACGCGAAGGGCTGTTTACCGTAACCAAATTTGCAGCCAAACATTTTGTGCATAATATTCACGAAACGAATGAAGGAAAATCCATTGGATTGGCCTATTTTAATGAGCGTGGTATGCATGAGCATATCGTGAATAAATTTGAGCTAGGCTATTGCCCCGACCGATGGGACGACTTGCTTAAAGCTGCTACCGATGCGGGCCACAGCTTAGATTACCTTATAAGTTCTGGTCTGGTAATTAAAGGAGATAATGGTAAAACATTTGATCGTTTTCGTGGTCGAGTTATCTTTCCCATTCATAATATTTCGGGCAGGGTAATTGGCTTTGGAGGCCGTATTTTAGACTCGGCCAAAAGCAAAGCAAAATACCTTAATTCACCCGAATCTATTATCTATAATAAAAGTGAAAGCCTTTACGGAATTTACTTTGCCAAGTCGGCCATTATTAAGCAAGACAATTGCTTTTTGGTGGAAGGATATACGGATGTTACTTCATTGCATCAATCAGGAATTGAGAATGTGGTGGCATCATCAGGAACCTCACTTACCTCAGGTCAGATTAAGCTAATTCGTCGTTTCTCACAAAACATTACCATTCTTTATGATGGTGATGCTGCAGGTATCAAAGCCTCATTCCGAGGAATTGATATGATTGTGGAAGAAGGAATGAACGTACGTGTCGTACTATTCCCCGACGGAGAAGACCCTGACTCATTTGCCAGAGCTCACACCTCAGAAGAACTTGAAGAGTACGTAACTAAGAGCTCACAAGATTTTATCACTTTCAAATCAGGATTACTGAGTAAAGAAGCCGGCGACGACCCGGTGAAAAAGAGTGAAGTGGTGCGAAATATTATCACGACCATTGCATTGGTTCCCGATCAGTTAAAACGCCTTTTCTTTATTCGCGAATGTAGCAACCTACTGAATGTGGGTGAGCAAATGTTGGTAAATGAGGTAAATAAAATTCGTCGCGCCAAATTCTTCAAAGATCATAAGCAAGAAGATATTCCAATTCCTGAGCCAAAAGCTCCCACGCAGGTTGAGAAAATTGTCGAATCAGACATTTACCAAGAACGAGAGGTGATTCGTATTTTGCTTAATTTTGGTGGTTTCAATTTTAAAATTGAGGATTCTGAGCTAATTATTTTAGACAGCGGAACAGAGACTTCTGAGGAAGAACAAGAAACTGAATTATATAATGTTGCTGAATTTATAGTTGATGAATTAAGTATTGACCAACTAAAATTTGAAGATGGTATTTTGCAACAAATATTTGATGAATATGCCCAAGCCATCGAAACCGAAGCTAAGCCTAGCGAACAGTTTTTTATAAACCATTCTGATGATAATATTCGCAAAACAGCGATTAATCTATTAAGTGAAGCTTATGAATTAAGCAAAAATTGGGAAGAGGTACATAAAATAAGCATTACAATGGAGAATGCGCCAACCGTAGTTGCCCGAGCTGCTGTATCAAGTGTTTACTCACTAAAGATTCGTAAGGTAGAAGCTATGAAAATGGCACTTATGGAAAAAATAAAAACCACAAGCCCAAGTGAGGAAGATCTTGATTTGTATATGCGACAAGCACGTAGTTTGGACGAAGTACGAAATAAGATGAATCGCGAATTAGGGCGCATCGTACTGAAGTAGCATCTAACACCAACTTAAATTCGTAAAACATCAAACTATATTAATTGTATATACGAAAGTCAAAACGAACTAAATCAAGGCACAAATAATAGCTATATCGATTTTTTCTTTGAAACAAATATCACCTACTCCATTATTATAGAAAGCTTACTTTTGCATGCCAAAATTGAACAATATGAGTACACTTACAGCACAAGATATAGAAATCATGTCGCCTGTTGGATCTTACGAGATGCTTGCAGCAGCGATTCAAGGGGGAGCCGATTCGGTTTACTTTGGCATTGCAGATTTGAATATGCGATCCAAATCATCCAAAAACTTTACTATAGAAGACCTAAAAAAGATTGTTGAAATAGCACAGTCTCACCATGTCAAAACCTATATCACACTCAATATTGTAATCTACGATCAAGAGCTTGAAAAAATGCGAGAGATTGTGGATGCAGCAAAGAAATATAATGTCTCAGCAATTATCGCTTCTGATGTTTCAGTAATACAGTACGCTTATTCACAAGGTGTTGAAGTGCACATTTCAACACAAAGTAATGTTACAAACATCGAAGCAGTGAAGTTTTATTCACATTTTGCTGATGTTATGGTAACGGCTCGAGAGCTTAATCTGACTCAAGTAAAAGAGATTGTTGATACTATTGAAAAGGAAGATATTCGAGGACCAAAAGGAAATCTTGTTGAAATAGAAATATTTGCCCATGGGGCTCTTTGCATGGCTGTTTCAGGAAAATGCTATATGAGTTTAGATCACCTAAACTCATCGGCTAACCGAGGAGCATGCCTACAGCCATGTCGTCGAAAATACGAATTGAAGGATAAAGAAAGTGATATTAAATTCGAGATTGACCAAGAGTATATTATGTCTCCCGAAGACTTAAAAACGGTGGACTTTATTGATAAAATGTTATTTGCAGGCGTCCGAGTTTTAAAAGTAGAAGGTCGGGGGCGTAATCCTGAATATGTAAAAATTGTAACACAGGTTTACCGTGAAGCAGTGAACGCTTACTTTGCTGGAGAATTTACCAAAGATAACATTACACAATGGAATGCTCGATTGGCAAGTGTTTACAACCGTGGCTTCTGGGATGGCTACTACCTAGGTCGTAAAATGGGTGAATGGACTGAGATTTATGGATCACAAGCTACTCAAAAGAAGAAGTATGTGGGCAAGGTAACTAATTACTATTCAAAACTTGGCGTTGCTGAGATTAAACTTGAGTCGCATACTTTGAAAGTAGGAGATAAGTTTTATATCCAAGGGGAAACTACGGGGGTATATGAAGGAGAAATTGATGAAATGCGATTGGATCTTGAACCCATAAATAAGGTAAATAAAGGAGACCTCTTTTCAATAAAAACCAATGAAATAGTTCGTAGAAATGATAAGCTTTATAAGATAGAACTTGTGGAAGAAATGATTCTTTGATATAGTCATCTTTAAAAAACAAAATCCCAATTTCTATAAAGAATTGGGATTTTATTTTTTGTGCAGTTTTGTGCTTTCTAAAAGAAATGCTAGAATTTTAACTTCTTACGCATTTCGTCAGCTCTTGAGCGATAACGGTTCAATTGGTCCTTCTCAGGATCAATTCCTTTTTCACGTGTTTTTGTGCTTTTATTATACTCATCATTTCTGAAAAGAATAAATTGGCAGATTCTTTTATATGCCTCTTTCTGATCAAATGAAGGAAACTGAGATAGCTCGCTAGTTACTTTATTAGTAAATGTTTCTTTATCGGTTTCCCAAATTTTCAATACTTCTTTACGCTCCTTACCAGACATATTAAAGTCATGATCAAAAACTTTATCTACCCATTTACGTTCTTTTTTATCCACCTCGCCATCAACTCCAGCGATTGCAACCATACCAGCATAAATTATTTGCTTAAAATTGAACTCTGCCATAATACTTCCGTTTTTAGTTATTTTTTTTATCTTAATATTTCTGAATCGAAATGTAAAGATAGAAAAATATTAACACTTAAGATGAATTTTCTGAGATAAAAAGCTAATTCATCAAAAATACTGACCGCAACAATAAATTCATATTAACTAATAGTATCGTCAACATTATGATAATCATTATAAAAATAACATAATATATGGTCTTTTCTTAGCTTAGATTTGCCTAAATATTTTAGTAAAAATAAACTAAGCATCATGATTGAAATAAACAAACAAGTAAACTTAAACTATATATTACGAAATGCGGACCTAAGCGGAGATGTAATTGAGTCGACATATGATTCGAAACCATTGAGTTTTATTTATGGGCAAGGGAAAATGCTCCCTAAGTTTGAAGAAAATATAGGACAGCTGAACGAAGGCGATTCTTTTAGTTTCGAACTTAATCCAGAAGAAGCCTATGGAATTATACAAGAAGCTGCAGTAATAGAAATCCCACTCAACACCTTTGAAGCCAATGGTAGCATTGACTATGATATGGTGAAAGTGGGCAATTCGATTCCCATGCAAGACTCCAAAGGCCAACGAATGAACGGACTAGTATTGGCATTAACAGACCAAAGTGTAAAGATGGATTTTAATCACCCTTTAGCAGGGAAAAAGCTTCATTTTGAAGGAGAAATTTTGGCTGTTACTGAACCAGTAATGGAAATGGCTCACGAGCATGGGCACGAGCATGGAGGTGATGGCTGTGGCTGTGGGTCAGGTTGTGGTTGTTAAAGATTTATGGTTATAAATACAAATAAACCAAAAAAGGGCGCTAACCACAGCGCCCTTTAATAACCAAAAAAAACTCAACTATTATCCCAATAGTGTCCGAACTATATTTGAGATAATCTTATTATCAGCTTTTCCAGCCAACTGCTTTGATGCCATCCCCATCACTTTCCCCATATCTTTCATGGAAGAAGCTCCGGTTTGGGCTACTATTTTTTCAATGATTACTTTTATGTCTTCCTCACTCATTTGAGCAGGTAAATAAGCTTGTATAATATCTGCTTGATACAACTCCTCATCAGCCATCTCAGCACGATCTTGCGATTTGAATATCTCAGCAGACTCTTTTCGTTGCTTTATTAACTTTTGTAAGGTTTTCAACTCTAGCTCCTCTGGCACCTCAGCAAAACTAGTATCCTTACCTGTTTTAATTAAAAGCAAAGCCGATTTAACAGCACGCAAAGCCTCAAGCTTGCGCTTGTCCTTGGCAATCATTGCCGCCTTGATATCACTATTTATTTTAATCTCTAAACTCATAACTAATCCACGTTATCGTGTAAAAAAGAATTATTTGATTTCATTTCGCCTGTTTCAGAATCCAATGAATAACGACTAACGTTATTCTCATCAGCAGCAGGAGTATCTGACAAGGCCACACCACGTCGAACGTAAGCAGGAGTATTCTCTACCTCTTTCAAATCTTCACTACGACCAAAACTATGACTCAAGCCTCGCAAACGGTTTATTCGTTCATCAGCTTTTTGTTTAAATGCAGTATCAATATTTGCTTGTGAAGCCTCTTTATTAATCGAATGCTGATTTTCAGGAATTTGATATGATTCCACATCATCATCCAAAGAATGAACCACAACATTTTTTGCTGACTCAGGTTGGCTTGATGGGTAGGTAGTTGTAGCACCAATTTGAGCTTCAGGCTGAACATTTGCTGTGGGCTCTTGTGGTTCTTTAGTGTCTTTATTTTCTGAAGGGCGAGTAATAATTCGCATATCATCATACTCATCTACAACTGTAGGAGCAGCTTGCTTAGGAGCCTCTTCCACTTTAGTGTCTTCTAGTTTATGTACAACTTTCTCTGCAACCTTATTCTTTTTCGCAGAAAACTCCACATCGCTATTTGTAGCAAAACCCGTAGCTATTACGGTAATGCTAATACTATCTTCCAATGTTTCATCATTACCATTACCCCAGATCATTTCAGCTGTAAGACCAGCCTCTTCTTGAATATAATCAGTAATTTCAGCCACTTCGTCCATCGATAACTCTTCGGTACCTGATGCCATATATAATAAGATGTCACTTGCACCTTTTATATTATTATCATTCAATAATGGTGAAGCAAGAGCCATTTCAACAGCCTCTAATGCTCGCTGCTCTCCCGAGGCACGTCCAGTACCCATGATTGCAACACCCGAATCTCTCATTACCGTTTTCACATCTTCGAAATCCACGTTAATATAACCAGTTACAGTAATAAGCTCGGCAATACCTTTAGCTGCATCGGTTAAAATATCATCAGCCTTTGAGAAAGCTTCGCCTAAACGAAGGTTTCCATATAAATCACGTAGTTTATCATTTGAAACAATAAGAAGTGTATCCACATTGGCACGTAACTCCTCCAAACCAGAATCAGCCTGCATACGACGCTTACGCCCTTCGAAGCCAAAAGGAATAGTTACAATACCCACGGTAAGAATACCCATTTCTTTAGCCACAGCAGCAATCACAGGAGCAGCTCCTGTTCCTGTACCACCACCCATTCCGGCAGTAATAAATAGCATCTTAGTACCACCGTCAAGCATTTCGCGAATCTCTTCAATATTCTCAATGGCAGCATTTTTACCCACTTCAGGTACTGATCCAGCTCCACGACCGTCGGTTAAGCTTGCACCTAACTGAACTTTATTTGGAATAGGACTAATATCTAAGGCCTGCTCATCAGTATTGCAAATAATGAAATCTACTCCACGGATACCCTGCTTAAACATGTGGTTAACAGCGTTCGAACCTCCGCCACCAACACCAATAACTTTAATAATCGAAGACATTTCCTTCGGTGCATCAAACTTTATCATAAGTCAAAATTTTATTTGGTTAAATTTAATTCTATATTTTGTGTACTTAAATATTCAAAAGACCTATTTATTAACGTCTGATTGTTAATTAAACACGTCTGTTTCAAAAGGTATTAAGCACCTTAAAAATGTTGTATTAATCCACATCTTCTTCAAAAAACTGACGACCTTTTTTCATAATTGAATCAAAGAAAGTACCTTTCTTTTCATCGTCACTATGCCCTTTTACATGAGTTTGTGGCTCTTTCAATTTATCGGCATTCTGCATACCTTTAATAACCAGCCCTATACCTGTGGCGAATAATGGGCTACCCAATTCCTCGGGCACATTACTAGCTAAATGCTCATTGGGTAATCCTATGCGAGTATCCATACCTGTTAAAAACTCAAATATTTGAGCTATATGCTTCAGTTGAGCTCCACCACCAGTAAGTACAATACCACCTATTAGCTTTTTCTCATAACCAGAATTTTGAATTTCATAGAACACATGCTCCACAATCTCTTCAACACGAGCTTGAATAATTGATGCTAAATTCTTCAGGGTAATTTCCTTAGGATTACGACCACGTAAGCCAGGGATTGACACAATCTCTTCATCCTTATTCTCACTTGCTAATGCCGAACCAAATTTTACTTTTAAGGCTTCTGCCTGATTAGAAATAATGCTACAACCTTCTTTAACATCTTCAGTTATAATATTACCTCCCAATGGGATAACTGCAGTATGCCTAATAATTCCATCTTGGAAAATCGCCACATCAGTAGTACCACCACCTATATCAACCAATGCAATTCCTGCCTCCTTTTCTTCTTCACTCAATACAGCTTCAGCAGATGCCAAGGGCTCCAAAATCAAATCCTCCACAGTCATATTCGACTTAAGTACACACTTATTAATATTTTTAGCTGCGGTAATCTGACCTGTAATGATATGAAAGTTTGCCTCCAAACTAATCCCAGACATTCCGATTGGGTCTTTAATACCCTGCTCTTTATCAACGATATATTCTTGAGGAATCACATGAATAATTTCTTCGCCAGGCTGCATAACTAACTTATGCATATCCTCAATTAGCGTATCAATATCACCTTGATTCACTTCATCATCTAAGCTATTACGAACTAGATTGCCTCGATGCTGATGACTTTTTATATGCTGACCTGCAATACCCACATGAACATAGTTGATATTTACCCCCGACTTTAGCTCAGCCTCATCAACAGCTCTACGAATCGATTGTACGGTTTTTTCAATATTAGAAACCACTCCTCGACTAACGCCTATTGACGGAGCTTTTCCATAACCGAGAATTTCAACTTTCCCGTATTCATTTCTTCGCCCTACAATACAGGCAATTTTTGTTGTTCCAATGTCTAAGCCGACAATAATTTCTGATGGTTCCATATCACTATTTTTTGGTGCACACTATTTGATCTTTATACTTTAAGTCTATTATCTTATATTTTCCCCAAGCATTATAGTCTTTCGCTTTACTATAAAAAAGAACTAACTTTTCGAACTTCTGAGGAATATCTTCAGAAGAACCGAAGATTATTTTATGGCGCCCAACTAAAGGTACCATTTCAAATTCATTTTTACTGTTTACATATAATTGCACAATTTCTTTATGCAATAGTTCATCTTTATCAATGGCTAAAGCAATATTATAAATATCGCTTAATACGCTATTTGCAACTATACTATCCTTATATGCTCTATTATCGTTATTTCCATAAAAACTAAAGCTTGGAATATTCCCATTGCAAACCAATACATTAGCAGGAAAACCCCTACGTTTTGGGATTATCTCTCCTGATTCGTCAATATAGTAGCTTGCACCACTATTATCAATAACCAAAACTATGGCTCTCCGTTGCTTTATGTTTAACACTACTTCTCCATTAATACTTTTAAACGCATCAGCATTTAATACATAAGGGATTTCTTTTGTTTTTAATTCCAATTGCTCAATATCCACATCTTTCATTGACCGACCCTCAATGGAGTCAAAACGATGAACTATAAACTGTCGAACATCATTGTAAGTGAGAAACACATCCGATTTATCTCCCTGCGATTCGTAATCAATATTGATAATTACTTTTTTGCATTTGCTATCTTCATAATGCATACGAGCAAAGACCATAGCTGCAACAATCAAAATAATTGAAACACTCCATACTATTATCCCAAGAGTCTTTTTCATATTTACGATAGCTTAGATTTTACTGTTTGCAAGATGCGGTCAATATCACCAGCTCCCATCATTATTAATACTTCTATATTCTTAGTGTCTATACAATTCACTAGCTCATCCTTTTTGCAAAGCTGCTTATTTTCAATGCGCACTTTTTCAAGCAAAGCAGCTGAGCTTACTCCGGCAATAGGTTTTTCCCGAGCAGGGTAGATATCCAATAATAACAACTCATCCAATTGACTCAAGCTTTGCGCAAAATCATCCATAAAATCTCGTGTACGACTAAATAAATGCGGTTGAAAAACGCCTGTTACCTTTTTATTTGGAAATAAAGAACGAACAGCTTGCAGACAAGCTCTAATCTCTGTTGGATGATGCGCATAATCGTCAATCATAACTAGCTTATCGGTATGAATAAGAAACTCGAATCGACGTCGCACACCCAAATATTGTCTTAACCCATCTGCTACTTGCTTTGCTGACAAACCGAATTTCAAAGCTGCAACACTTGCAGCAATAGCATTTTCGATATTATGATTACCTGGCAATTGCAAACTTATTCTAGCTATTTTGCTAGCTTTGTTTTGTAAATCAAAAACCGTTCTTCCATCATCTATACTTAAGTTGCTTGCACAATAATCAGCATCGTCAGTTGCCGAATAAGAAACGCTTTTGCCCGAAAACTCAGGAGCTATATCTAAGCGCGACTGAGAAATTAACCAGCCATCACCTTTAATCTGCCCACTAAACATAAAAAACGATTTTTTAAGATAATCAGCAGTTGAGTATATATCTAAATGGTCGGCATCCATCGATGAAATAATTGCCATATCAGGATGCAGTGTCAAAAACGAACGATCAAATTCGTCAGCCTCAACCACCATTACTTCGGCATTTTTGCTAAGCAAAAGGTTGGAATTAAAATTATTGGCAATTCCTCCAATAAATGCATTTACCGCCACTCCATTATGCTTTAATATTTGCGCCACCATGCTCGTAATAGTCGTTTTACCATGCGTACCAGCAATGGCAATGGTATAATAGTCTTTACTTATCTCGCCCAAAACCTCACTTCTCTTAAGCATTGGAATAGATGATTTTTTCAAAAACTTAAATTCCTCTTGCTCAGAAGGTATTGCAGGAGTATAAACTATCAAATCAATATCAGATGGAATAAGATCCACAGAATCAGTATAATGAATACTAATGCCTTCCTCACTCAAACGATCGGTTAAGGGGCTTGGCGTACGGTCGTACCCAGCCACTGTTTTTCCTTCGAAATTGAAATAGCGAGCCAGAGCGCTCATACCTATGCCACCAATTCCAAGAAAATAAACACTATTAACCGTTTTCAAGTTCATATTATATACTATTTAAATAATGTCATGGCCACACCAACAATGGCATCCGTTGCGTCGTTTATGGCTAGTGAAGTAATGTTTGATTGCAATTTATTTCTATGCTCTTCATCCTGAACTAAATTCAATAATTCAGGCATAAGCTTTTCTTTTTGATCAGCATCCTTTACTAATATTGCAGCATTATAGGTTACCAATGCCAATGCATTTTTTGTTTGATGATCCTCGGCAACAAATGGAGAAGGCACAAGTATAATGGGCTTCTTAACAGCACATAGTTCAGAAATAGCAATCGCACCAGCTCGAGAAACCACAACATCGGCGGCAGCATATGCCATATCCATTTCAGTGATAAAATCGTAGGTTTTCAAGCCCGGATTATTTAAATCGAGCAATGCTGCTTCTGCTTTTGGGAAATACCCCTTTCCCGTTTGCCAAATCAACTGTATATCATTCTCTACAAATACTTTTAAGTTTTCTTCTATGGCTTCATTTATTGTTCGAGCACCCAGGCTCCCACCTACAACTAGCACAACAGGCTTATTGTCACTAAGCCCGAAAAACTCTAATGCTCTTGGTCGCTTTCCTGCAATTTCAACAACCTCTTTCCGAACTGGGTTACCAGTTAGAATAATCTTATCCTTTGGAAAATGCTTTTCCATATTATCATAAGCAACACATATTTTATCCACTCGTTTTGATAAAATTATATTAGTAATTCCAGGATACGAATTTTGCTCTTGAATCATTGTTGGAATTCCCATTTTGGCAGCTTTATATAAAGTGGGACCACTGGCAAAGCCTCCTACTCCAATAACCAAATCAGGTTTAAATTCTTTAATAATCTTTCCTGCTTTACGCAAACTCGAAATAAGCTTAAACGGAAAGCTTAAATTCTTTGCACTTAAGCTACGTTGCAAACCACTAATCCAAAGGCCCTCTATAGGATAACCTGCTTTAGGCACCTTCTCCATTTCCATTTTATCTTGCGCACCGATAAATAAAATATCGACTTCACCTAATTTTGCTTTTAAGGCATTAGCTATGGCAATAGCGGGAAATATATGACCACCTGTTCCACCTCCACTGATAATTATTTTTTTCTTAGCCTTTTGCATAATTCATATTTTTGGTTTTCGAATCATTTTCAATATCATCATCTCCCTCATCAATCTGTCGGCTTACACTCAGAATAATACCGATTGAAAGACTGGTAAACCAAAGGGAAGTGCCTCCCATACTTACCAGAGGTAAGGGTTGCCCTGTAACAGGAAGTAGGTTTACCGCTACTCCCATATTTATCATAGCCTGAAACACCAGAGAAAATGCTAAACCTATTGATAAAAATGTACCAAAAGTACCCGGACTCTTTAATGATATTCGAACTGCTCGGTATAATAAAATTAGATACAATAAAAGTAGAAATCCACCGCCAAACAAGCCATACTCTTCCACAATAATTGCATAAATAAAATCGGAATATGGATGTGGTAAAAGGTTTTTCTCGACACTATTTCCAGGACCTTTCCCAAAAATACCTCCCGTAGCGATAGCAATTTTTGCTTGATTAGCTTGATAATTTCCCTCATCATCCTTATTCTCTTTACTACCCACAAAGTTCTCTATCCGTGATGTCCATGTATCCGATCGAGGCAAAATATTAGGAAAAATAGAGGTCATAGCAAATAACAGCATTACCAATACTAAAATGGTTGCACCAAGCAAACTCAAGTGTTTTATACTAACTCCACCAATAAACATTACCACAAGACTAGCAGCAAATAAAACCGCAGCAGTAGAGAAATTGGCAGGAAAAATTAATAGTACTGTAAATAGAATTGGCAAAAATACTTTGATGAAACCTTTCTTAAAATCGAGAATATTTTCTTGATTTTTGGATAACACCCTTGCCAAGTACATAATGAGCGCAAGTTTTGCCAAGTCAGATGTTTGAAAACTAACATTGATAACAGGCAACATAATCCACCTACTAGCCGAGTTGAGGTTGGTACCCGACAATAGCGTATAAAACAACAAAGGAATAGTAAAATAGATGGCAATTTGAGCTAATCGGGAATAGTTCCTATACGATACTTTATGAGCTACAAACATCATAAACAAACCGCTTAACATAAGAAAACCATGCTTAAAAATATAGTACTCTGTATTTCCTTCTTGGTACTTATAAGCCAATGAGTAAACAGATGTATATACCGCAAGCATAGAAATCATGGACAATAAAATGGCTACTATCCATATATTCTTATCCCCTTTTAAGTATTTCCAAATTACTGCCATTTATTAAGTGTTTTATAAATCGTGAACAGCTCTCTTAAATTTTTCACCACGATCTTCGTAGTTTTCAAACAAATCAAAACTAGCACAAGCGGGTGATAATAATACCGTGTCGCCAGGAAGGCCTAAGTAAAAAGCACTTAATACCGCTTCCGATGCATCATCAGTATCAATAATAGTATCTACAATACTTCCAAATGCCTCATGAATTTTTGCATTATCCTTTCCTAAACAAACAATCGCTTTCACTTTATCGTGTACTAACTCCATAAGCGATGTGTAATCATTACCTTTATCCACACCTCCTGCAATCCAAATTACTGGCTTATTCATAGATTCAAGCGCAAACCATGCTGAATTTACATTAGTAGCTTTTGAGTCGTTGATAAAATCTACGCCACGAACTTCGGCCACTTTTTCCAAACGATGTTCCAAGCTTTGAAAATCGCTTAAGCAATTCTTGATTGATTCCTTACGAATATCCTGCAAACGTGCTGCAATACCTCCAGCTAAAGAGTTATACACATTATGCTTTCCCTGTAATGCTAATTTTTCAATTGTCATAGTTAATATATCTGAGTTTATATTTATAATTAGTTGGTTATCTTCTAAATAAGCCCCCGAAGAGCTAAGTTTTTGTTTTTGAGTAAATGGATATTGACGCGCTTTGATATTGCGATTATTCATCTCCATATGCACGACTTCATCATCTATATTGAAAATAAATGCGTCATTCTTATCTTGATTTTGCAAAATGCGAAACTTCGAATTCACATAATTTTGAAAACTATTGTCGTAACGATCAAGATGGTCGGGTGTAATATTGGTAAGAACAGCAATATCAGCTTTGAAATCGTACATATGGTCAAGCTGGAAACTACTCAACTCCAATATGTAAAAATCAAAATTATTTTCGGCCACCGACCAAGCAAAACTTTTCCCAATATTTCCCGCCAAACACACATTCAATCCAGCATTTTTATACAATTCATAAATAATGGTGGCTGTTGTTGTTTTGCCATTGCTCCCCGTTACACAAATCAACTTAGCATCAGTATAGCGTGCCGCAAATTCGATATCTGAAATAATGGGAACACCCTTCATAATAGCTTTTACGATAATAGGAGCAGTATCAGGAATACCTGGGCTCTTAATTATTTCGTTAGCATTGAGTATTCTTGAATCGCTATGCTCGCCCTCTTCAAAATCAATATTTCGATTCTGTAACTGCTTTTTATACTGAGGCTTAATAGTCCCCATATCCGAAACAAATACATCATAATCCTTCTGCTCCGCAAGAATTGCAGCACCAGTACCGCTTTCAGCAGCTCCAAGTATGACTATATATTTGTTTTCAGTATTCATTTATTTATCGAAGCTTAAGGGTTACAATAGTCAATACGGCAAGCATAATTCCAACGATAAAAAAACGCTGTACGATTTTTGCCTCGTGATATCCTTTCTTTTGAAAATGGTGATGTAGTGGTGACATGAGAAAAACCCGTCTTCCCTCTCCATATTTTTTCTTGGTATACTTGAAATAAACTACTTGAATAATTACTGATAAATTCTCCACTAAAAATATTCCCGCCACCAAAGGAATTAATAATTCTTTACGAATAATAATAGCGAAAACAGCAATAATACCGCCCAACGCCAAACTACCAGTATCGCCCATAAACACTTGAGCTGGATAGGAATTGTACCAAAGAAAACCAATTGTAGCCCCAACAAAAGCACTAATAAATATTGCTAATTCACCTGCATTGGGGATGTACATAATATTGAGATAATCGGCAAAAATAAAGTTACCCGACACCCAGGCCAATAAGCCGAGGGTAGCTCCAATAACAGCCGAAGAGCTTGTGGCCAAACCATCCAGTCCGTCGGTTAGGTTTGCCCCATTGGAAACCGCTGTGATAATAAGAATAACCATGGGTATGAAAATAAGCCATGTGTATTTTTCATAGCCATCGCCCATCCAGGAAAGAAGCCATGAGTAATTAAACTGATTGTTTTTTACAAATGGAATTGTCGTTTTGAATGACTTTTCACTTTCGGCCTTAAATATATCATTGGATGATTTACGACAGTTATCTCCTTGAATATATTGCTCTGTCTTATTTTTATTAATTTGATCTTGATCTAATTTCTCACGAATCACCATATCATCGCTCATATACATAGTAACTCCTACAAATAATCCTAGTCCTACTTGGCCAATAATTTTGAACTTACCAGCTAGGCCGTCCTTATTCTTTTTAAACACTTTAATATAATCATCCACAAAACCAATTGCACCTAGCCAAACAGTAGAAATCAGCATTAAAATAATGTAGATATTATCGAGTTTTGCAAAAAGCAATGTTGGTATAACAATAGCTGCAAGAATGATTATTCCACCCATGGTAGGAGTTCCTGCCTTTTGGATTTGGCCTTCAAGACCTAAATCACGAACCGTTTCGCCCACTTGCATACGCCGTAGTTTATTGATCAAGCTTTTTCCAAATATTAAGGAAATAAGCAAGGAAAGAAACACCGCCATGGCCGCTCTAAACGAAATATACTGAAACACACCAGAACCTGGTATATCATAAGCTTTGTCGAGATAATCAAATAAGTAGTAAAGCATATCTTATTGTTTTTCTTTAATCAATAAATCGGTTAAAATCTCTTTATCATCAAAATGGTGACGCACACCATTAATTTCTTGGTACTTTTCGTGTCCTTTGCCAGCTACAAGCACTATATCACCCGGCTGCGCCAAAGCCACTGCCGTACGAATAGCTTCTTTCCGGTCGCTAATTCGTAAAGTGATCCGCTTACGGTCAACGGGTATTCCCACTTCCATATCATTCAGTATGTCTTCTGAATTTTCGGTTCGCGGATTATCAGAGGTAAGGATTAGGCGACTACTCATATCAGCAGCTATTTCAGCCATTTCTGGTCTTTTTGACTTATCCCGATCACCACCAGCTCCCACTACACATATTAGCTGCTCATTTCCTTCACGGATATCATTAATTGTAGCTAATACATTTTTCAAAGCATCAGGAGTATGAGCATAGTCCACTATGGCAAATATGCCATTATCAGACTGTAAATATTCAAATCGACCCTCGGCTGTACTAATGATACTCAGTTGCTGCAATACTTCCATTTCATCAGCACCCAATTCCATGGCAACACCATAAACAGCCAAAATATTATATGCATTAAATTTTCCCACTACAGGCACATACAATTCCTTACTATTGATTTCAAGATGCAAGCCACTAAAGCCATTCTCAATAATACGTGCCTTATAATCTGCCAATGAATTCAATCCATAGGACAGCTTTCGCGCTGGGCTGTTTTGTAACATGACCATCCCATTCTTATCATCAATATTGGTTAAGGCAAAAGCATCTTTTGACAAACCATCGAAAAAAGCCTTCTTGGCTTTTATATATTCATTAAAGGTTTTATGAAAGTCGAGATGATCGTGAGTAATATTGGAGAAAACACCACCGGTAAAATCAAGACCTGCGGTACGATTCTGTACAATAGCATGTGAACTAACCTCCATGAAACAATAATCGCAGCCATCGTTCACCATGTCCTGAAGTAAGGCATTAAGACTCACAGCATCAGGTGTAGTATGTGTAGCACTAATTTCTTTATTACCAATACGATTACTCACTGTAGAAAGCATTCCAACATGGTATCCCAAACCTTGGAATAAATTGAATAGCATAGTTACGGTACTTGTTTTACCATTGGTACCAGTAATTCCAATTAGTTTCAATTTGCTTGAAGGCTGTCCATAAAAATTTGATGCCATTTGACCCAAAGCCAAAGCACTATTTTCTACTTTAACATAGCATATATTTTTGATTGTAGAAGATGGGATTTGCTCACAAACAATAGCAATAGCACCATTATCAATACATTGCGAAATGTACTCATGACCATCCACCTGTGTACCACTAACCGCAACAAACAAATCAAATGTTGCAACCCTACGCGAGTCGAATTGAATTTGATTGATATCACAATCACTGTTGCCCACTATTTCAATGGTATCTACATTATTTAATATATCTATTAATCTTGTCATTAAAGTCCTAATTTTATTTCAATATTTGCTCCCTTTTGCACTCTTGCCCCCGAAGGAATAGATTGAGAGCGTACTTTACCCATTCCACTAATTTTGACATGATATCCCAACTCTTCAAGGAAAAAAACCACATCACGAGCAGTCATCCCTTTTAAGTTTGGAAGAATTCCTTCTTGATAATTACGAATATATAAAGCAACATTATCCTGTTTTTTTACTGCTGCTGCCCATGTGGCGGAAGGGTCAGGAGTGCTTGTTTGTAAATCAAAATGAGTATAGATACTTCGAATATCATCTTGGGCACCAAACAATGATTCTGGAGCCGAGAAACCAGAATGAATAGAATCATCAGGCTGGATATCTAGTGCATGTGCATAAATTTTATCTGCTATATCTTTAAATACAGGTACGGTCAGCTGACTAGCATAATACACATAACCCTTAGGATTATCGATTACCACAATAATAGAATACTTTGGATTATCAGCAGGAAAATAACCTGCAAAAGATGCGCGGTATTTTCGGCGATGCTGTCGTTGACTATAATTGGTTTGCGCGGTACCCGTTTTTCCAGCCACCGTATATGGTGAGGATCTGAGTGCCGTAGCAGTACCTTCTTGCACAACTCCTTCAAGCATCTGCTGGGCCATCTTTATCACTTCAGCACTCGCAATCTGAGAATTTATTACTTGAGTTTGATATTTCTCAACAGTCACCCCTGTTCGGCTTACCTCATTAACAAACATAGGTTTAACCATTTTGCCACCATTAGCTACAGCATTATAAAATGTCAATATTTGTAAAGGAGTAAGCGACATTTCGTAACCTATGGACATCCACGGCAAACTGATTCCTGACCAAGTATCATCTTCTGTATTTTTTATATACGGCCTACCCTCTCCTTTTATCTGCAACCCTAATGACCGATGGAGCCCTAGCTTGTATACTCCATCAATAAATTTTTGCGGATTTTTTTCGTAGGCCTTAAGAATTATTTTGAACACACCTACATTAGAGGACTTTTCAAGCACTTGTTCTACTGTGAGATCACCAAATCCGCCCTTATGCGAATCGCTCATTCGACTTCCTTTATAACGAAACTCACCATCAACCGTTTTAATGATGTCGGATAAACTTACTTTTTTATCTTCCAAAGCCACAATTAAAGAGGCCAACTTAAAAGTAGATCCAGGCTCCACAGATCGACCGATAGCATAGTTATATGATTCATAATAATTTCCAGTTAAGGTGTCACGTTTAAGGTTTGCAATAGCCTTTACTTGCCCTGTTTTCACTTCCATTAAAACCACACAACCCCAATCGGCACGATGCTTTTCCAACTGACGTTTCAAGGAATTTTCAGCAACATCCTGAATATTTACATTCAAGCTTGTAATTATATCCAACCCATCGACTGGCTTTGTTTGTGCCGACCCTTCAACAAATACTGGACGCCAACCACCAGGTATTTTCTGCACCAATCGTAAGCCATCAACCCCTTTCAGTTTATCATTAAAGGCGCCTTCCAATCCTACTACATAGTCTTTCCTTACATTGCTGTAAATACCAATAGTACGCTTTGCCAACATCTGATAAGGTCGTTTTCGTCGACTACTTTTCTCTATTATTAAACCTCCCCTATACTTTCCTAATCGAAAAATAGGCATTTTACGAAGCTCTTTTAGCTTCGCATGATCCACATTTCGAGCAACTAACTGGTAGCGTTTTCGTGCCTTAAAAGCTTTCCGCATTTTTTTCTTAAATGCAGAAGCTGAAGTGTATGGATAGAGTTTATTATAATAATAAGACAAAGAATCAATATTATCTTCAAAGGTTTTACTTGGCACAACCTGACTATCCCAATACAAAGCATACACAGGTACTGATGTGGCAAGGAGCTCATTATTCGAAGAATAGATATTTCCTCTAATGGCAGGCACTTGTTGATTTTTGAAACTTTGCTTTTGTATTACCGCCTCCAATTCGTCGGCTAAGTACACTTGAATATAAACAATACGCGCAAAAATAACCATGGCCACAAAAGCCATAATACCAAACACGATATATACGCGGCCCATTATTTTTTTCTTAGCCTCCCTACTCATCCTTCTTTCCTTTCTTACTGACAATGAGTTTGAATGAAGGCCGTAAGGGCGACTTAATACCACGTCCTTCAAGCTTTTTAGCCACTTCCGACATTTTAGTATAATACATCAACTGTGACTTCGTGCTTATATATTCATCACGGAGATCTTTATTCTCCTTTTTCAACTTTTCTATCCGACTAATTCTCCGTTCAACGATGTAACTATTTCCAATGGAAGCAATAGTTAGGACAAATGCAAAACCTATTATACCAGCATAGTTTATTAAACGCCCATCAACTAAGAAACTCCCGTCTAAAACATTAATCAACATACGCTTAAGCTTGATTTTTGAAGCTGGCTCTTTCTTATCAGTTTTTTTATTTTTCGTCTTAAAAAAAGAGAAAGAACGCCTCCGCTTCGCAGTCGATTCTTGACTACGAGGCTGATTCTTCAATGGGGCCGCTTCCTTCTTTTTTCCAAACATTATTATATCTTCTCTGCTATTCGCAATTTGGCACTTCTTGCACGCGGGTTTGTTGCTATTTCTTCAGGAGTTGCAATTATTGGCTTGCGGCTTATTCTTTTGAACGGCACACTTGCTTTACCAAAAAAATCCTTTTCAATCTTTCCTTCAAAGTTTCCTGACTTGATAAAGTTTTTTACCAATCGATCTTCCAGAGAATGGTATGACATTACAACCAAACGCCCACCAGGCTTCAATGCCTCAAGCGATTGTTTAAGCATTGCCTCTAGTGCATCAAGCTCAGCATTAACCTCAATACGAAGAGCCTGAAAAACTTGCGCGAAATATTTATTCTCACGCCCTTTTTGAGCACATGACTGTAGCACTGATTTTAAATCTTGCGTTGTAACAATCTTTTTTTCGTCACGAGCAGCAATAATTGTTTTTGCTGCTGTTCCAGGATTTTTCAACTCGCCATACATCCTTAGGATACGAGCCAATGAATTGAAGTCGGCGGTATTTACCAAGTCAGCAGCACTCTGCCCTTTGCTTGCATCCATACGCGAATCTAGAGGTCCATCAAAACGGGTTGAAAACCCTCGCTCTGCACTATCAAACTGATGCGAAGAAACACCCAAATCAGCAAGAATACCATCAACTGGCAGTGCTTGATAAAAACCCAAGAAATTCTTTAAGTATTTAAAATTTTGAGGAATTAGAGTAAAGCGTTCATCATCGAATGTATTACGTGCAGCATCAGAATCCTGGTCGAAACCAAAAAGATGACCATCGTGTATACGATCAAGAATACGCGCTGCATGTCCTCCGCCACCAAAAGTCACATCTACATATACACCTGAAGGATTAATATTCAAACCTTCAATGCACTCTTCCAATAAAACAGGGGTATGATATCCCATCAACAGTTTTGATTTTACGTATTAGCCTTATTTGTCGTCCCCAAGGTCGATGTTACCCATCACCTCTTCGGCTAATTCTGCAAAATCTACTTCAGGATTATTCACTACAGCTTCGTAGCTATCCTTATCCCAAATTTCGATGCGATTAACCGCAGAAGAGAGTACCACCTCCTTCTTAATACCTGAAAAATTAATCAGGTCTTTAGAAATTTGAATACGTCCTGAAGCATCCATTTCGAGCATTTTTACACCCGCCATGAACATTCTAATAAAATCATTGTTCTTTTTTACGAAACGATTGAGCTTATTTACACCAGCAATCTCGGAGTTCCATTCGCTCATTGGATACAATTCCAAGCAGCTATGAAAGACGGAGCGCTTCAATACAAACCCTTCATTTACAACCTCTAACAGTTGCTTTTTAAGGCCTGAAGGAAGTGCCAATCTGCCCTTAGCATCTACTCTACATTCGTATGATCCAATAATATTTACCACGTCTTCTATTTCTGCCGCTAAATTACTACAAATATTCCCACTTTATCCCACTTTATCCCACTCTGTTGATAACTTTCATACTATTGTTAATAGCAAAAGGTTACAAAAAGTTTTTATAAACTTGAATATAGGAGATTTAAGAATAATACTAAAGGAATACAGTCGGTGGGAGGATATAGAAAAGGAGAGGTAGATATAAAGCTAAATTACGACTTAAAAATTCGATGATTTACCCCATAAAACACGGTCATCGATTTTCAATCATTATAGGCAACAGTACTAAAAAGCATCGATTAAAAACTCGCCTTTGAAGCAGGTTTTGTTTTCCGTAACCATAACTTAACTCCACTTGGGACATATGAGTCATCCTTAAGGTGATTTCTTTTAAGCAACCATTTCATCTTAATACCATGTTTTTGAGAGGCATCCCATAAAGTTTCATCACTTGTTATGGTATGATACTTCACATCACCTTTTCGACGCTTAGGTTGTAAATAAATGATGGTTCCAACCTTTAGCTTAACACCTGGCTTTAGGTCATTAAACTTGTAAAACTGTTTCAGCCACACATCAAATTCATTGCATATTCTCTCTGGCGTATCTCCTTTTTTCACTATCACATACTTTATTCTATTGAGGTATTTAATTTCATGATAAGAAGGCGAAACAGGCTTTTTATTCTTAACAATTGGTGGTGGTGGTGGCTTATGACCTTTTTGATACTTCTCAGGGATAATGCTTTTATTATCTGGGTCAGACAAAGCCATAGCAATTATTTTTTCGAACTCATCCTCCTCAATGGTGTCATATTTATCCAAACCATATCGCTCAATTATATCAATTAATCGTTTTGGGTACTTGGGATTGGTTGCATAACCTGCTTTTTTCAAACCCTTTGCCCAGCCTTTATAATTTGTTAATTTCAAATCAAAGAGATCGGCATAGCGCTTTTTACGACTTAAGAATAATGAGTGGTCACGATAAGAGTCCTCTACAAAGGGATATTTACGAAAGCACTCATGCTTCTCGTCATCGTCATGATATACTTTCTTGCCTTTCCAATCGCTATGACATTTTATACCAAAATGGTTATTGGCTTTGGTTGCCAAACGACTATTACCATTACCCGACTCCAAAATACCTTGCGCCAAGGTAATAGAGGCTGGTATTTTATAATCCAACATTTCTTGTATGGCAATTAATTTATATTTGGCAATATACTGTTCGCTAGTTTGCTTTTGAGCACTCGCTACTCCTATGCTAAGAAAGAATATCAGTACAATTATAATTTGGGTCTTCATATGCTTCTGTATTTGATGATAAAAGTACGGTGACACAATACATTCTAAACCTTTATAATTATGCTTTATCCACATAGGATTGTTAAATATCCTGGACAAGAGCATAAAAAATTCAACAAAGGCAATAATTCCCTAATTTTGCCCCATGGATAAAATAAGAAAATATTTTCCCGACCTAAGCAATCAGCAGCTCGAAAAATTTGAAATGCTCAAACCCTTCTATGAGGAATGGAATGCTGCAATCAATGTAATTTCGCGTAAGGATATGGACTCATTTTATGAGCGTCATGTACTACACTCTATGGCTATTGCTAAGGTTCTTCGTTTTAAGAAAAGGACGGAGATATTGGACATTGGTACTGGAGGTGGATTTCCTGGTATTCCCTTGGCAATCATGTTTCCAAAGGCAAATTTTCACTTGGTTGATTCCATCGGAAAGAAAATAAAAGTAGTGAAAAATGCCATTGGTTATTTAGGATTAAAAAATGCAAAAGCAGAGCAAATTCGTGCCGAGCAAATCCATAAATCATACGATTTTGTGGTAAGTCGTGCGGTAACAGCACTACCAAAATTCAACCAATGGGCTTCTTATAAAATTCGCAAAAAAGGTGGGTTTAATGATATCCCTAACGGAATTCTTTATCTAAAAGGAGGCGATTTTGAAGATGAATTAAAAGAGGTTAATCGCCCAAATAAGGTATATCCAATCAGTGACTTTTATGATGAGGAATTTTTTGATACTAAATTTGTGGTTTTCATTAGGTAATTAATCCTTTTATGAAATGATAAAATTTTCCGATTTATTATTAGTCTTCATTGAGGCTCTCGTTTATTTTGTTTTAGCAATCGCTATTGTTGAGCTAACAGCTTATCCTTTTTTAGCTCTTCCGCTCTTTTTACTTTTCTTTATTATTCATCTTACAATTAAACGACGGAAAAAGATACTAAAATTTGTAGAAAAGGATTTCAGAAAACGCGGATTTGAGCTAACTGATGAAAAGCCAATTCCCTTTTCTGATTCAGAAATTTCGATAAAACCCTCAGCTGAAATCAGTGGGCTCCCTATAGGCCGATTTGGCTATATGAGAAGGTTTGGACGAATTTTCACCGCAAAAACCAATGACGGGCAACTGATGGAGCTCAAAGCTCGAGTAACCAAAAAATGGAATGGTGAGATTGAAATTAATATAGACGATCAAGAAGAAATTTAAGCTAGGTCACTTAAAAAATCTTTCGGAAACAGCGTTTACGCTTATGTTGAATATGCTCGTAGTTTTTCCAGTTACCAATTGCTCGATCATTGGTTTCAAACATTCCCGTAGTTTCAATATATTTTAGATCGTGACGAACCATCTCAGCCTGTATCTCAGCCTGTAAAACAACTGCAGCACCAGTGGAATGATATTCTTTTAAAACACCTGTCAGCATTTGATCCATCGTATCCACTCCTTTTCCTTTTTGAGCTTTCAGTAAATACGAAAACCCAATTGGAAATAATGAACCTTTTGCTTTTTGCATGGCTTTTGACAGACTTGGCATACCCACAATAAATCCAATGGCAAGCTCATCTTTGAATATCATTTTTACAAATCTAGGGTTCAGGACACTTAGATATTTATTGGCGTAAAAATCAGCCATTTCTTCAGGAAAACGTGATACAAAAGGAAGCACATCAAAAGAGCCATTCAATATTTTAAACACATCATGAATGTAGGGCTTAAGTTCATCAATAGTACTAAACTCCTTTACAGTCAGCCCATAGCGCTTCTTAATTAAATCACCACCACGCTGAGCTTTATTCTGTGCTCTCTCGCCCAAAGTTAAACGAAACTCTAGCCAGTCTATTTCTTTTTCATAACCCAAGGCCTCAATCATCTTTTGATAATAAGGCATATGATACTCAGATGCTATGGATGGTAAAAAATCGAATCCCTCGATTAACAATCCCTGATGATCGAGATTACTAAAACCAAGAGGACCATATACACCAAGCATACCTTTCTCAGTAATCCAATTTTCGGCAGTCTCAATCAAGGCTTTCGCAACATCTGCATCCTCAATAGATTCAAAGCGAGTAAAACGACCCATTTTTTCATCAGTCTCCTCATTATATTTATGGTTGATAATGGCTCCAATTCTACCTACAGTATGCCCATCTTTTTTGGCAATCCAGAAAGTAGCATCACAAAAAGCAAAAGCTGGATTATGATCAGACTTTAACATTTTCACCTCGTCATCCTTAATGGATGGTACCCACATTGGACTATTCTTATAAAGTTTAAAAGGAAAATCAACAAACTCCTTATACTCCTTCTTCCCGGTTAATTCTATTATCTCTATACTCATAATGCTCCTTTTTTTATTTATTTGAAAAAACCACTTATTACTTTTTGGAAATCCTTATGCAGTTTCCCATTAAAAGCTAATATCTGTTTCCCAAAAATATAATCATCTTTTCCTTCAAAATCACTAATCGACCCACCGGCTTGCTTCACAATAAAACTCCCTGCAGCCACATCCCATGGGCTCAAACCATATTCGAAAAAGCCATCCATACGACCACAGGCCACATAAGCTAAATCCATAGCAGCCGAACCCAAACGGCGCACGCCACGTGTGTTTTGCATACACCATTTGAATACTTCCATATACTCGTCCAATTGATCGTAATCGGTATATGGAAAGCCTGTAGCCAAAAGTGCATTATCCAAATCGGAGGTTTTAGAAACAGAAATTGGTTGATAATTTAAGAAAGCAGGGCTTTCTTCCCATGCGTAGAACACCTCCTCGGCATTGGGATCATAAATTACGCCCAACACTATCTCATCATCCTTTTTAAGCGCAATGCTAATGCAAAATGGCGCCAAGCCATGAATAAAATTTGTAGTTCCATCAAGTGGGTCAACAATCCAGTTAAATTTATCCCCTAACCTGCTTTCCGTCCCCTCTTCGGTAATAAAACCCGCAGGTGGAAAAATCTTGGAAAGACCTTCAACAATATATTTTTCAGCCGTTTTGTCCACATAAGTAACATAATCGTGTTTTCCCTTTGACTCCACATCACCACTACTTAGATTACCTTTCTCCTCCATTAGATACTCGCCCACCTGCTGGCTCATCTCAACTACTTGCAAACAAATATCTTCAAGGTTTCTCATCAGTATAATTCCTTAGTTTTGATTAACAAAAATAAGGAATAAACAAATTGAAATAGCATTTGTTTTATGGGATAATAATAATCAAATACATGACACTTCTCGTTCCAATAAACAGTATTCAAACTAATCTTCCTGCTATTTCCAATATAATAAATTGTACGACTCTAAACCAAAGTCCTATTAGGGATAAAATTATCACTCTTTGATTTCGTTAATTCTGACCACAGGTAATTTCAAAGCTAAGTTTTAGTATTTTTAAGGTTTCTTATTCAAAATAATTTGAAAAATGAATAATCTTATAGAAGTATTTACAGGCTTTGAACATACTGTAAAGATGGTACAAATGAGACTTTTGAACGAAGTAGGGATACAGTCTTTGATAAAGAATGACTTTGACTCAGGTATTATTGCAGGTTTTGTTGGAGGCAGTATGTCATCTGTCAGTTTATTTGTTAAAGAGAGTGATTCGCAACACGTACTTACTTTGTTGGAAGAGTGGGAAATGAGTGGAAAAGACTAATTAAGTAATTATTTAAAGATGAAAAAATCAACTATATTAGTAAGCTCAATGTGAATTGATCATATAAAAAACCAATGCAAAAGATAATCATTATTCTTTTTAGTCTCTTAATGTTTACAAACGCTAATTTGTATGCAGCAGATTATTATTGGGTTGGAGGTTCTGGTGATTGGTCTGATATTAATCATTGGGCAACCACATCAGGAGGCACAACCAAACATATTCAAACACCAACATCCAATGATAATGTCATCTTTGACGTCAACTCAATGAGTGCAACGGCTAATATTAATCTAAATTCCCAAACGATATTTTGTAGAAATTTTGACATTCATACGATTACAAACACACTAAATTTCTCAGGTGTATGTAAAACATGGAGAATCTATGGAGGGATTAGTTTGAGTACAAAAATGAATAGTTTTAGCAGTCCAGATATGCAATTTGAAGGGCAAAGCGGAACCCATAACCTTGAGTTCAATGGAAAAACCATAAACTTTTCATTGTATTTTCTTGGTACTGCAGCATGGGTTCTTACTGATACTCTGATTTGTGAAGATATACATCTTAAAGGTGGAACATTTAGTACGGGTTCAAATTACATCGATGGTCAAGCGTTCTATTCTTCAGGTATTTATAATAAACATCTAAATCTTGGAAGTTCCTCTTTGCAATTTATGACATGGATAGTTTCTGGCAATACTTACACTGTTAATGCAGGAAACTCACATATTACTATACATGACAACTATTTTCGACATAATAATACCACAAACCAAACCTATTATAATGTAACTTTTGTAAATCTGCAAGGGTATTTGTATAGCTCGAATACCCATACGAGCTTTCATAAAATGAAATTTGATGGTAATGGTGTTATTATCGGTAATAATACATACGATAGTTTGATCTTTACTAAAAAATGCGAATACTATATATCACCCAATACTACACAAACGATTATTCAGGATTTTGTGGCCGATGGCAATTGTAAAAATTATATTTCTATAAAATCATCAAACGGCCATGCTACTTTTAGTAAAAATAATAGTAACATTACAATAAATTACACTATCCTAAACCACATTCATGCTTCGGGAGGAGCTAACTTTTATGCAGTGGGAGGAATGGACTTAGGTGATAATACAGGATGGATTATTCAGGCTCCTCCACATAGAATTCTTTATTGGGTTGGTGATTCAGGCGATTGGTCAGATACGCTTCACTGGTCTTTAAGTTCGGGAGGACCTGGTGGAGAATGTATTCCAACTACAGTGGATGATGTGGTGATAAACACCTCTTCTTTTAATCAAACTTTATTTACAAAAAACAATATTACTCTAGATGTTATTGCTGATTGCCACGATTTTACATGGATGGGACAAGTATCTGGAGAAATGCGAATGGTGGATACTTTGCGTATCTCAGGCTCTTGTTTTTTTGGTGATTCACTGCGTCCTACTCCCAATGGAACAATATCATTTATATCCAATGATATTGGAGAAACAATAGAAACAAGTAATATTAATCTTAACAGTCAAAGAATAAACTTCTGGGGTCAAGGAGGGTGGCAATTATTAGATAGTTTGAATAATGGCGGAGGCAGAATTCTTCATGCAAGAGGCCACTTAAATACTGACGGTCAATACGTTCATGCCAAAGGGTTTTATTCTTCAGGAATAGCATATCGAGAGTTGAGTTTAGGAAGTACTGTAATTGATTTAGATTATAAGTTTTACATTATACAAGATAGCCTGATTATTTTTCCAAACACTTCTCATATCCGATTTATTGGTGATAGTTCCAAAATGGAAGCTATAGGAATTAATCCCGTTCAACTTTATAATGTCAGTTTCTTACTTAAAGACAATGTAGGTAAACTGAATACTCACTCTACAACATTTAATAAGATGTCCTTTTATCAAGATATGGAACTATCAGGTGAGGCTACATCCGACACTTTATTTTTTGATAGAGGTAGAGATTATGTGTTTAATCAAAGGAGCGATTCTATTATTCGTGCTCTAATTGCAAATGCGAACTGTATGAATACCCTTACCATGAGAGAGAAATTAAGCGTAGGAGAATTCATATTTAGAATGGGAGCATCGGCAACTGTTAGCCTTAGCTATGCAAATCTTCGAGGAAGCAAAATTATTGGATCCACACCTTTTACAGCCTTGAATAGTGGTGATTTGGGAATGAATACAGGATGGACTTTCAGTTTCAATTCGGTAAATCATTATTGGGTTGGAGGTCAGGGAAATTGGCATGATTCAATCCATTGGTCGTATAGCAGTGGAGGCCAAGGGGGCGCTTGTATACCTATGATTTATGATGATGTATTCTTTGATGCAAATTCGTTTAATAGTAACGATACTGTTATTGTAGATACGGCAAATATTTTTTGCAGAAATATGGATTGGTCAAATGCTACAAACTCACCAGTATTTAGCAACAATTCAAAATATGTCCATTTTATCTCGGGAAGTTTGGAGCTAAACTCAAATATGAGTTTCAAAAACAGGAGTGAAACATTTTTTGTTTGGGATCAAAAAAATAAAACTATAAAAATGAGTGGTCACCCCATGATGGGAATCACCTATATATGCGATACTGGAAGATGGACCTTATTGGATACTTTAACCGTACTGAATACGATAATTCACATTCAAGGTCAACTTATTGCAAACCTAAATCCAATACAAACCCATGCATATGTAGCCATTAGCGGCAAGCCAAAACTTCTTGATATACATAATGTTAATTTTAACATAATTTCTAAATTCGGAGGCTTGTTTCTATGGAATCAATCTGCAAATACGACATTATTGGCCAATAATTCACATATACGATTTTTAGGTGGAGGTGATATTAAAACACAAGGAGCAGGTCAAACCACATATTATAATGTGAGTTTTCTTGATTCTAATGTAGTAGGTTCTGTGAAGCATGATAGTTTAGTAAATAATGTTTTTAATCGTTTGTTCTTTCAATCCGATGGTTTTATTTATGGTCAGAATACCATGGACTCCCTTCATTTCTCAAAGGGAGGTGACTATTTAATTCAAGGTGGTTACAACCAAATTATTAATCAAAGGTGGATTGCAAATGCCGATTGTTATGGTACAATATCTATTAAGGGGGTGTCGGTTTCAGGATCAGCATCTATGGCCAATTTTGTTAAGCAGAATGGAAATGTGCTGATGCATAGTGTTAAAATAAAGAATATTAATGCTACAGGAAATAACACTTTTACTATACTGGATGGATATAATTTAGGAGGGAATTCATCTAATTGGCAGATTACACCGACTCAAGTGCGTACATTATATTGGGTCAATAGTGGTGGAGATTGGTTTGATACTACTCATTGGTCACTACTTTCTGGCGGTTCAGGTGGTGAATGTATTCCCACATATAAGGATGATGTTTTTATTGATTCACTTTCTTTTACAAACTTAATAGATACTGTTTCAGCGAGCATGTTGCCCGAATGCCATGACTTGATATGGGGATGGACACCGAGTAATCCTGCTATGTTTATTGCTAAACTAAATATCTATGGATCTATCGCATTAGGAGATACAATGCATTTAATTAAGGCTCCTGAAATTTATATGAGGGCGCTGGATACAACTAATTTTATTAAATCATCTTCAAAAACTATTCAAGATATTACATTTCTAACAAACGGGGGTTGGCGGTTATTAGATAATTTGAACGTGAAAGGAAACATCATACATAAAGAAGGTAGTTTTAGGACTATGGGAAATGATATATTTGCGAATGGGTATCAAGCCAATTTTAATTCGACTCGTAAAATTGATATTCAAAATTCGAATCTCATTCTTAGAAGTAATATGATTTTGCAATCTAATAATCTTACTTTTTTGACTGGTAGTTCAAATATTATTTTTGATAGCACTGATGGTGTTTTTAATCTTTCAATTATGGGAAACAAATCATTATATTTCAATAATGTGTTGTTTGCTCCCATTAAAAAACTGAGTAGCGTGTTGGATAATAAAACAGCCCTCAAACAATATTATAATAAAGTGGTTATTAATAATATGGGAACTGTTTTAGGTGAGAATGTATTTGATAGCTTAATCTTTCATTCAGGAAATACTTATGAATTGGAAGAAGGAATAGTTCAGCGTATAATAGATTATTGGTATGTAAGAGGGAATAACTGTTATGCATTAAATCTTCAATCAACAAAGAAGAATTATCAAGCATATGTTTCGAAGACACAGGGTGTGGTAAGTGGCGATTTTATTAATATACGTGATATTGGAGCTAGTGGAGGAGCAAGTTTCTTTGCAGGTGATTTTAGTACCGATATTTCAAATAATACGGGTTGGAATTTTTCCAATGGTCCTCAATATGTATATGGATTAGGCCCGAGTGTAAACTTCAATTTGGGTGGTTCAACAACACTTACTACAGTCAATTTTAATGGAGGGCCGTATACTACTTATTTGTGGTCCAATGGAAGTACAAATCCTACAATTTCAGTTAATCAAACAGGTTGGTACTTTGTTACAGTAACTTACGCAGGAGGTTGTATTGTAAATGATTCAATATTCGTTGGTTGCAACCTTAATATGAATTATAATATTACAGACAATATATGTAATGGAGACAGTTTGGGAATAATAAATGCACTTATTCCAGACCCAAATTTTTTCTACACTTATCAATGGAGCACAGGCGATACACTTGATTATACTGATAATTTGCCTGCAGGTAGTTATACAGTTCTTGTAAGTGCTGATAGTGGCTTATGCATGGTGTTTGATACTTTAATAGTCGGAGAGCCTCCGCCAGTTATTTGCCCACAGGGCGATACCGCATTCTGTGTTGAAGATAGTGTACAGCTCAATTTGGGTACATTTACTACTTACTTATGGAGTGATAATTATAAAGGGCAATTTCGCTGGATATCTCAACCAGACACTTTTATTATAAGTGTAGAAGACCCTGATGGTTGCTGGTCGGCACCTGATACAATTAGCATACGTGAAGATCAACCGCCCTTTGTGTTTTTAGGAAATGACACTACAATATGCTTGGATGAAAGTGTACTATTAGATGCTGGAATTGGAATGGATGAATACTTATGGAGCACAAATTCGACCATGAGTAATATAACAGTCTATTATACAGGTGAATATTGGGTTAAGATTAGAAAGAGGACTTGCATAGTATCTGATACAATAGAACTTATAAATTGTCCACCCAAATTTATTGTCCCCAATGTATTTACTCCCAATGGAGATGGATTTAATGATGTTTTTAATATTGACTATCAAAATATTTGGGAATTTGAAGTGTGTATTTATGATCGGTGGGGTGGGTGTGTTTTCCGTACAGATGATATAAAGAATCAATGGAATGGAATGGTTAATGGGAGAGAAGTTGCTGAAGGAGTATATTTCTGGGAAATTATTTACCAAGAGTATAATGGAAAAGGAGGAGGGCATCAAGATAAGGCTGTTCGCGGTACGCTTAGTTTATTTCGTTCAGGTTCAGATTAGGGATTTACAATAGTATCTATTGTGTCTCACCTATTTAATATCAAAATGCTTGATATAATTCAAACAGGAAAGATATCTATATGTAGCGTATCAAAGTAGGAATTAGTCGAGTATTAAATTATTTTAGCGAATGTAGGGATGAGTTTACCTCTTATATTTGGTTTGTATATAATTAATCGCTTTTTCCATTAATTCATCTTCCCCTTGTTTTAATCCTTCCATAGTAGTATTAACTTTAATATCTGGCATTATTCCATGAAATAGTTCGCCATTCGCCTCTTTTGCAAGCATTCCTGTAAAAGAAATAGAATATCCTCCTCGTAAAGTGAAATTCGTCATTGTTCCTGTTGTGCCAGCAGTTGGCTGTCCAACAAATATTGAAGTATTAAGTTCTCTTAAATAATATAAATAAGTTTCAGCAGCACTAACTGCTTTATCATTAATCAAATAAATGAAATTTGAATTTAGCGTAGGCTCTTTTGGATAAAAAGCTCTATCAGGATAACTTCTTAATTTATTCTTGCTATGACTGGGATAAATAATCTCTTCAGTAAAAAACAAATTCGAAATTGAAGTCTTTTTATCTATAAGGTGTGGAATCCAATCATCTGGCCGTAATTTTGGATAGCCTCTAAAATCGACAATAATATTTTTATATTGCTGTAAAGTAGGGAGTAATTCTTTTAATGTATCTCTAGGTATTCTAGTAAAATCAACATAAAATATACTGTCATCAATATGTTTATAATATGGATTTAATTCGGTTTGTTTCAAAAACCTATAGTCAAAACCGTTAATATTTCTTTTCAACTCATGCGAATGAAATTCATTGCCATTCCTTAAAACATGAACATTAAAACTTGAGTTTTTTTCTCCTAAAAGTAATAATTCAATTGCCCTGCGATATTTACCACTTTGCGAAAATGCCGACACATAATTCATCAAGCTATCCAATATAACATTTACTTCTATATTATTTATCTTCATTAAAACATCCCCTACTTTCAATGGGCAATCATCACTTAACACACTCGAGACAACCAATTTATTTTCAATCTGAACACATTGTACTGGTGGAGTATAATTACAAACTGTTGGACCTGCCACATATATATGAGAATCGCCAAACCCACCTAATAAACGTCTTAATAGCATTAAATAAGAATCTTTTGTGGAATTTGAATAACAATTTTGCAAGCCATATTCAAGAGTTTTATCCCAGTTAAGATCAGATTCTTCTAAAGACGGATAAAAATGCTGGAAAATATTCCACATAACAACTACATTTGCTAATCTGTCATTCAAGTTTTCTACATCAAATGGTTTATATTTGCATATATCATTTTTGAGTTTGTTTAACTTAACTGTATCCGAATTTGGGTAGGTATGTTCCTTATCACCAAAAAGAACAAGTGGCATATTTACAAATAAACTATCGCTAATCTTATCAGAAACACAATCAAATTGTTTTGGAGTTTGCTTAAAAGGTGCTATTCTTTTCTCCAAAATAACAGTATCATTTAATTGTATTGAAACAGGAGTACTACCGCTATAAGTTATCGTATCTTTTCTATATATAATAAACTGCTTATTCGAAATATCAATTGGAACCCATGTATTATTATGAAAGTAAGCAACATTAAATTCAGCAACTTCCAATGCTCCTGCACCTTTTAGCATAAATCCAATCTTAATTTTTTCAGCATTAGCTAAAACAAGACCCTCAATTTCTCGAAAAATAAAAGCATTTTGTTTAGTTACAGGATTGTAAAACATGTTATTATAATATATTATGCTACCTTCGTCTTGTTGTTGAAGAAATAAATATCCAGAGCCATTACTACCTTCTTTCAGCCTTATTTTTGCTGAAATTTTAATAGTTTCATTATGATATTTGGTGGCATCTATTGTCATAACACCTGTTTTCTTAATTGCTAAATGCTTCTGGTGAGGTCTGTTCGTACGGCATTTGTAATAGGAGTTTTTATATTCGTTTTCAAATCCTAAATACTGCCATGTAACTTTTCTAGCTTTACTCCCTTTTGGCTTGCAATATGCTGTCGTTATATCTATTTCCTGATTAATAATAATAGATGGAGCAATTGGGAGAAATAATTCATTCAGTTTAGCTTTTAGACTATCAGTACTATTAATATTTATAACTGAATTTACGCCAAAAACAGCAAAATTATCCCAATCAATAGATGCAGCTTCATCTCCTGGATAAAAATAACGCACATAACCGTAGACTTTTGAAAAAGCTTTAACATTTTCAATGGAACGATTATTTACTTGTGCGAAGCCAACAACACTTGACAAAATCAACAAATTAAATGACAACAAAAAAGCAATGTTTGTACTCATAATAAATCGTGCTAAGTATTGTTAAGGACTATATTACTAGTATTATTAAACTACAGTAAACAGAAACTTCTGCCGATTCCTTATAAACCAACTTCCTTTTATTTTATCCTGTTGCTAAAGTAAAAATAATTTTAGATAAACAACGGAATATTAGGAAAATAAAACAAAGATAATTAAGCCTCAAAAACACCCTCTATATTCAACTCTTTCAATTTCACTTCTTGAACTGTGTTCTCCAAATCGGAACGATAGGGTGTAATCACCTTAATATAATTCTCCGTCCAACCCGACATCATACCACCTTGCACTTCTGCCTCCCATAGCACTTTTCGGGTAGTTCCAATATTTTCACGATAAAACTGCAAGCGTTTTCGCTCTGAAAGCTCGTGCAGACGCTGACTCCGTTTTTTCTTTTCAGGAGGTGATACTACATTCTGCATTCGTAATGCATTGGTGTTTTCGCGCTGCGAATAGGTAAAAACATGCACATAAGAAATTGGCAAATCAGCAATAAACTGCTTTGTTTGAGCAAAATCCTCCTCTGTTTCAGTAGGAAAGCCTACAATTAAATCAGCCGCAATGCATGCATGCGGCAATAAGTTTTTTATTTTCTCCACCCGATTAGCGTAAAGAGCAGTGTCATAAAAGCGTTTCATATCTAAAAGCGTCTTATCACAACCACTTTGTAAGGGCAAATGAAAATGGGGTAAAAAAACTTTTGATTTGGCAACTAATTCAATAATTTCATCAGTAAGCAGTTCAGGCTCTACCGATGAAATACGAATACGCTCGATACCCGGCACTTTCTCCAATTCAACCAATAGGTCGTAGAAGCTTTCCTCTGTACCTTTACCAAAATCACCAATATTTACTCCTGTTAAAATAATTTCACGAGTATCTGTACGACCCACCTCCTTTGCTTTGGCAATAGTTTGGGCAATGGTTCCGGAGCGACTACGCCCACGGGCAAATGGAATAGAACAGTAGGTGCAAAAATGATCGCAACCATCTTGTACTTTTAGGAAAGAACGCGTACGACTGGTTGAATAAGCAGGAGAAAAAACTTTGCTTTTGGCTAAATCCAAAACATATACTTCGGTAGCGCGTTCGCCCTGAGGATTAGAAAGATACTCGGGCAAGTTAAACTTATCTTCATTTCCCAAAACCAAATCTACCGCTTCAAACCTAGCCACTGTTTCTGGCTTTATTTGCGAAAAACAACCCATCATGGTTACCATGGCATCAGGATTTCTCTTTTTAGCTTGTTTGGCTGCAGTTTTACATTTCTTTTCTGCAACACCCGTTACCGAGCACGAATTAATCACATAGTAATCAGCTTCACTCTTAAAGTCCACAATTTCGTATTCCGACTTGGGAAACATTCGTGCTATTGTAGAAGTCTCAGAGAAATTGAGCTTGCAACCTAGAGTATGAAATGCTAATCGTTTTTTCACTGCTTTTTATTTTAACCGCTATTTCCTGCGAATAAAATCGCAGATATAAGAAGCTAGATCATAGAATTGTTTTGATATCCAATAAGCTTTTCACTTCATAGGTAGGCTTAAAACTAGGAGCTTCGTCAATAAAATTTACCCACACCTGATCCATACCTACTCCTGCCGCTCCTTTAATATCGATGGCTACATCGTCTCCAATCATCAAACTATTACTCACCTCGGCACCAGCTATGTGCATGGCATACTTAAATATTTTTGGATGCGGTTTTTTCACTGGAGTAGTCTCTGAAATAATCACCTGCTCAAAATATTGGGCCAAGTTTGATTCTTGTAATTTTACAGTCTGCACTTCTTCAAAACCATTGGTAATAATATGCAAATGATAATTAGGTTTCAAATATTCTAATAACTCCATTGTACCTGGAAAAAGATGTTTTTTCAAAGGACTCCACTCAACATATTTCTTCCCCATATCCTTGGCCAGCTCATCGTCCTCTATTCCAAATTCATAGAGTGTTTGATAAAATCGTTGATAGTTTAAAAACTCCTTATCAATTTTCCCCATTCGATACAAATCCCATAAATCATGATTCACGCTGCGATAACTTGCAAAGAATTCATCAAAATCCTTTATCCCTTTCTGCTCTATTTTCAACACACGATACATGTCGCGAAAAACCTCTTCAGAGTTTTTTTCAAAATCCCAAAGTGTGCGATCAAGGTCAAAGAAAATATGTTTGTATTTGGTCATTTGCTTTTAATACTCCTTTATAATACCATAAATAGAATCCCGTTCCACAGGCACACGACCTGCATCTTTAATCATTTTCACCATGTCGTCAGTACTCATGCTAGGCGACTGATCCTCAGCACCTGCTAAAGAGTAAATCTTAGTGGAATCATTGATTGTTCCATCAAAATCGTCCACACCAAACGAAAGCAATAATTGAGAAATATCTTTTCCAATCATTGGCCAGTAAGCCTTTATGTGGCCAAAATTATCTAAGAAAATTCTTGAAATAGCGTATAGCTTAATATCTTCAATAATAGACACCTCCCCTAAATAACCCAATTCATTATTCTCTTTTTTATATTTCAAAGGAATAAAAACATTAAACCCTCCTGTACGATCCTGCAATTCGCGTAATCGATTTAGGTGCTCAATACGATGGTATGAATTTTCGATATGACCGTAAAGAATTGTTGCATTGGTAGGAATGCCCAGTTTATGAGCCGTTTCGTGTAAGTACAGCCACTCTTCACCTGTATCTTTATGTGGACAAACTTTTTGGCGAATCTCTTCATCAAAAATCTCTGCGCCTCCACCAGGAATCGAGTCCAGTCCATACTCTTTTAAGGCGGCTAAGCCTTCAGCCACTGACATCTTCGATTTTTTGGCTATAAAGCTAATTTCCACTGCGGTAAATGCTTTGATATGCACATCAGGTCGCAGTTTTTTTATGTCTTGGAAAAACTTGCCATAATAGTGTAAATCCCACTGAGGATGTACTCCACCCACAATGTGCACTTCGGTAATTTCTTCACCCATATTGGCAATTTTCTCTAACATTTGTTCACGAGAAAACTCCCATCCTTCTTCACCTTTTTTCTGATAATACGAACAAAACTTGCAGCTATAAACACAACGATTAGTAGGTTCTATATGTAGGTTTTTATTAAAATAGGTATGATCACCATTTTTATCTTCGCGTATTTTATTTGCCAAAAAGCCCAATGTAGCCATATCAGCATTATCGTATAAAATCACCCCTTCTGCTAGCGAAATTCGATTGCCATCCATTACTTTGGTTGCAATCCGCTTCACCTCATCATCATCAATCATTTTTTCGATAAACATTATCTATGTATTTCTAATTTCTTAACTATGTTAAAATGCTCAGAATCTATATGTATCATGTATATTCCATTAACCGCATTTGGCAATTCAATACTCTTTAATGAAGCAATATCTTGATACATTTCCTCAAACACTAACTGCCCTATTGAATTATAAACACGAACAGTCGTTTTACCTTTAGTATTTATATCTCCAAAATCAAAGGTAATATTACCCTTTGACGGATTAGGATATATCTTCACAACACTTTCGGCAGATGATTTATCAATTGAAACAATATTACACATTCCCGAAGTTAGTAAAGCCGAGCGACTTGTGTTTATCGCAGCATGCATCCTCTGCTTTTGCCCTTCGCTAAACATATTCATACAAACATCGTCTGTATAATCCATATAATTCATAAACATATCACTTGTATTACTACAGGATGGATGAGGAAAAGAAGGGCAGCCATAGTTTTCGCTTGCTTGATTTGGAGTATCCTCCACGTCGTCGGAGCCCCAACAAGCATTACCATCATCACCCCAAATATGATAAAGACTAAACCAATGTCCAGCTTCATGAGTAAGAGTACGCCCCTTATTGAATGGTGATTGTGCTGTTCCCATTGTTCCAAAATAGTGATAGGCTATTACAACCCCATCGGTAGCTGCAGGGCCACCAGGAAATTGTGAATAACCAAGTATTCCGCCCATCGAGCCTTCCTTAATTGCAGGCACAACCCATATATTAAAATATTTATCTCTATCCCAAGCATCATGACCACCTGTTGAAGTGTATTTTGCATCATTTTGACCCAAATCAAACGAGCTCTTACTAGTATGAGTACGAGTAACACCATTTGTCCAGCCTCCATTTGGAGCCTGATGAGCAAAACAAAACTCTATCTCAACATCTGCAGCCACTGTATCAAACAAGCTTGGTGTATTTGAGGCATCCGAATTCAACCTGCGGTAATCTTCGTTTAACACATCTATTTGCGACTGAATTTGAGCATCTGATATATTCTGAGAGCTCGTATTATAAACAACATGCACAACTACTGGAATAATAATAACAGATTTTTGTTTTTCATGACCATGGTTTTTTATCCATTTTTTTGTATCCTGCTCGATACGAGCCATTTTTTTCTTTAACAAAGGGTCGTTATCCTGTAATGACTTCAAGCTTGCCATAGTTCCACAGTTTCTGTGATTCTGAGAATGGCCAGCAAAAAAAATAAAAAATAAGACTAAAATAGTTATCAGTTTCTTCATAATTTTATAAAAATATATTAGCAAAATAAATACATATCGTGCTACTGTTAGGGCGTAAAAGTACTAAGAAAACTTATTGGGAAATCACAATTATTCTGATTAATATTAGCTTTCCTTGGCTATTTCGTTATTTGAGCTACTACTAGGTATTTCTGTCAATAATTGTAGCTGACCTTATGCGCCCTCTGCTACTTTCTAAGTTGAAAAAGCAGCAAAAAACTATACCTGTGAGAAATAACTAAATATATGACTGTAAGCCTGTGTGGTTTATATGATAATAATGTTAAAATAAATAATATTTAATACGAATGAGACAGCACAAAAATCATATCATCGTATTCTTCTTCCGTAAGATCATTAATATAATAACTGCTAGGATTTATTGACCGTCCATTTTTTATCACTTCGTAATGAAGGTGACTCCCTGTAACACGACCGGTACGACCAACATAGCCTATTACCTGTCCACGTTTTACCCTATCACCAGCACTCACATTTATTTTGCTCATATGGGCATATAAGGTAGCATAACCAAACCCATGTTTAATAGTTACCACTTTTCCATAGTACGACCTTGAAGACTTCAAAGGTTCTACAACACCATCACCTGTAGCATGAATTGGGGTCCCTTTCAATGCTGCAAAATCAATTCCCGTATGCTTAATCCATCTATGAACCTTAGGATGATCACGATAACCATATTTTGAAGAAATATATTTAAGTTCTCGTACCGATATGGGTTGAATCGCAGGAATAGAAGCCAAACTATCCTCCTTCTTATAAATCACTTTTTTTATCTCACTTAAGGACTTATCTTGTATATACAACTCCCTACCAAATCGATCTAGATTTTGAAACACCCCTATTATATGTTTGGAGTTGCTATATGATTCCAATGCCTTATACCGATCCGAGCCTCCTAAACCTACATTTCGTTCTTCCATAGAAATAGGTTCCAAGTCAAATGCTACTCGGTATACATTATCGTCACGATAAGTAATTTCTTCAAGGCGGTTACTCAATACTTTTATTTTCAAATCTAGCTCGTCTATTCTTTCAGCATATTGTTGAGTCTGCTTTTTCAATATCCATTCCTTTGGTGAGCCGATATAGGTATAGCTAATAAGAAGTATCAATGCCGAAAAAATCGACATTCCGATAAGTGTGTATAAAATATGCTTCAACTTTGACATTCAATGCAATTTTTCTAAAACTATTTCAAAATATTATATGCTCAAAAAAAACGAACCTCAAAAACAATTATTGCTTTGAGGTTCTAATATCTATATAAAATCACTTATTATGACATACTTTGAGTAGGTCGTGATGAAATTTCAATTACTTTTTCATATTCTTCAGGCGTTAAATCCTGAAAAAAGAAATGAACTGGATTTACTGGTTTACCATTCTTACGAATCTCATAATGCAAATGAGGACCTGTTGAACGACCCGTATTTCCTACATATCCTATTATTTGCCCACGCTTAACTTTCTCGCCTGGCTTCACAAATATCTTGCTCATATGCGCATATAAGCTTTCGTAACCAAAGCCATGATCGATAATAAGCACTTTTCCATAACCACTCATCTTGCCTTTAAGACGCTCCACCTCTCCGTCACCAGTGGCGTATATTGGAGTTCCAGTAGGTGCTGAAAAATCAATTCCCTCATGCATACGTAAAGTCTTATAAATAGGATGTATGCGGTAACCATAACCTGAAGCAATTCGTCTTAAATCTTTATTGGCAACTGGTTGTATGGCAGGAATAGAAGCAAGCATCCTGGCTTTATCCTTTGCCATTTTATACACATCATCAAAAGATGTAGATTGAATATACAGCTCCCGGCTTAGTTGATCAAGCTTCTTTGCTGTATTGATTATAGTAGTTGAATTTTCGTAACCTTTATATGCAGAGTAACGATCAACACCGCCTACACCAGCTTTTCGTCTTTCATTTGGTATGGGCTCCGCCTCAAATATGGTGCGGTAAATATTATCATCACGATCTTCAATATCTTCTAAAACCTTGGTAAGACGGCTCAATCGCTCATTCATTATTTCATATTGCATAGCATATTGCTCAAGCTCACGGTCCTGCATCAACTCCTTAGGTGAGCTAAATATGGAATAGGCAATAAACAAAACCAATGCTGCAAAAACAACAGATCCAAATAGATAAGACACCATTCGCTTCAAAATACCACTTTTTCCTAATCGGACAAGTTCATATTCTAACGAATGCGGGTTTAATTTATACTTTTGCTTTGACATAACTTTTTAATATATTTAATCTTAAAGCGGCTGCAAAATTAATGAAATAAATTAACTTTGCACTTTTATTGCTTAATCTAAGTGTTAAGAATAATTAATTACAAAATGGTACGCTCGAAATACAACGAGAATACTACACGAAAATTATTGAAAATTCACAATTTATAGATAATCGCATGAAATCAAACGAAGTAAGAAAACAGTTTTTAGATTTTTTCCAAAGCAAACAACATTTAATTGTACCCTCAGCCCCTATGGTGGTAAAAGGAGACCCAACTCTTATGTTTACCAATGCAGGAATGAACCAATTTAAAGAAGTGTTTTTAGGTCACAAAGCTGCTAAATCAAGTCGTATTTCAGACACCCAAAAATGTTTGCGCGTTTCAGGAAAGCATAATGATTTGGAAGAAGTAGGTCACGACACCTACCACCACACCATGTTTGAGATGCTAGGAAATTGGTCCTTTGGTGATTATTTTAAGAAAGAAGCCATTACTTTTGCGTGGGAGCTTTTGGTCGATGTATATGGTATCGACAAAGAACGTCTTTATTTTTCAGTCTTCGAGGGAGATAAGTCTGACAATCTGAGCCTAGATAAAGAGGCTTATGACTATTGGACACAGTTTGTTCCTGAATCGCAAATTCTGATGGGCTCTAAGAAAGATAATTTTTGGGAAATGGGCGATCAAGGGCCATGTGGTCCTTGTTCCGAGATTCATATCGATATTAGAACAGATGAGGAACGTGCTAAAAAACCTGGTATTGAATTAGTAAATATGGACCACCCACAGGTAGTCGAAATTTGGAACCTGGTATTTATTGAGTACAACCGAAAGGCAAACGGAAGCTTAGAGCAACTCCCAAGCAAGCATATTGATACTGGAATGGGGTTTGAGCGTTTATGTATGGTATTGCAGGGTAAACAGTCAAACTATGATACCGACGTATTTCAGCCTATGATTCAACATATTGCAAAAATGGCTAATCTAAGCTATGGCAAAGATGAGGACAAAGATATTGCCATGCGAGTGATATCAGATCATATTAGAGCAATTGTATTTTCTATTGCCGACGGTCAATTGCCTTCTAATAATAAGGCAGGTTATGTAATTCGACGTATTTTGCGTCGTGCTGTTCGTTATGGCTATACCTTCCTTGGATTTGAACAAGCTTTCATGTATGAATTAGTTCATATTATGGTAAAACAGATGGGTGACACTTACCCTGAGTTGGTAAAACAAGAGGACTTAATCAAAAATGTGATTAAGCAAGAAGAGAATTCTTTTTTACGAACACTCTCAACTGGCTTAAACTTACTTAATCGGATTATTGCAAAGCTTAAAAAAGACGGATATAAAACAGTAAACGGCAAAGAAGCTTTTGAGTTATATGACACTTTCGGATTTCCGTTTGACCTAACCGATCTTATTTTACGCGAAAACGGAATGGGAGTTAGCAAGCGGGAATTTGATGAAGAAATGTTGAAACAAAAAGAACGATCTCGCTCCGATGCGGCACAAGAATCATCAGATTGGGTTATTCTTATTGAAGATGATTCTGAGGAGTTTATTGGCTATACTCACACAAATACCAATGTAAAAATTACTCGTTATCGTAAACAAACCATTAAAGGAAAAGATCAGTATCAATTGGTTTTCAATCTTACGCCATTTTATGCCGAAAGTGGCGGACAAGTGGGCGATACAGGTTACATAATGGATGGCGACGAGAAGATTAGCATCCTAGACACAAAAAAGGAAAACAGTCTGACGGTTCACTTTTGCAAACAATTACCAAAAAACATCAATGCAGAATTTACCGCTATAGTTAATGCTGACCGAAGAGAAGCCATTACCAATAATCATACTGCAACGCACTTAATGCATAAAGTGTTACGCGATGTATTAGGAAGCCACGTAGAGCAAAAAGGATCTTTGGTAACACCCAATCATTTACGCTTTGATTTTTCTCATTTTCAGAAACTTACTGACGAAGAAATTCTATTGGTAGAACAAAAGGTTAATGCTGAAATACGTAATAACTCAAGCTTACAACTACATTCACATATTACCTTGAAAGAGGCAGAAGACCTTGGAGCCATGGCTTTGTTTGGAGAAAAGTATGGAGATGTGGTTCGAGTTGTACAATTTGGTGATTCCATTGAGCTTTGTGGGGGAACCCATGTGAGTGCAACAGGCAGTATTGGTTCGTTTTTGATAAAGCAAGAGAGCTCTATTGCTTCAGGTATACGACGTATAGAGGCGATTACTGCTAAAGAGGCTGAAAACACCATTTTAGAGCAAAAAAAGCTTTTTAAAGACCTTAAGGAAGTTCTTAAAAACCCAAAAGATGTCTTGAAGGGGGTAAACAGTCTTATTGGCCAAAATAAAGACCTTCAAAAGAGATTAGGAATACTTGGTGATTTATTAGTTTTATCAAAAAAAGAGAGTACAATTAGTCATATTGAAAACATAAATGGAATAAATTTTGTTGCCGAAAAGATAGATTTTGACTTGGATAATGCTCGTACACTTTCGCAACTTATTTCTCAAACAGTGGATCAGTTGTTCTTAGTTTTTGTGACTGTGATTGATGACAAGCCATTTATTGCCGTTACTATTTCGAAGAATCTTATTGAAGAAAAAGGTATGAATGCAGGAGCAATTGTTCGTGAGCTTGCCAAAGAAATAAAAGGTGGTGGCGGAGGTCAAGCTCATTTTGCCACAGCTGGTGGAAAAGATGTAAGTGGCGTTGACCGCGTACTTGAAAAAGCACGAGAGTTTATCAAATAATAGAATATGAAGAGGTTTGTATATAGTTTATTTTTGGCTTTAGCCGTATTGCTTAACGCATGCGACGACACTAATAATTTGGATATTGATGTGAGCGGCACCCCTTTGCCAAAAGTAAAAATTAAACGCTATGAGCAAGCCATGTTTAGAATTTCGGCAGACTCATTTATCACTAATGCTGCAAAAATGCAAAAGGAGTTTCCTGTATTTCTGCAAGGAGACATTACTGATACAGCGGCATTAATTGAATTAAAATCTTTTTTTACAGACCCACATATGATGCAGCTTTATCGTATTACGATGGATCAATATCCTAGTCTAAACATGCTTGAAGACGATATCGCCAAGTCACTGCAGTATTATTACCACTATTTACCTGAAGCTACCAGTTATGATTTTTACAGCTATGTTTCAGGCCTAGATATCGCTTCTCCAATAAAGTTTGTTGGAGAAAACCTAATAATAGGAATTGATAATTATCTTGGAAAAGAACAGAATGTATATTCCAAAAGCGGATTTCCAAACTACCAAATGAAATGGCTTATTGAGGAGCGTATAATCCCTGATTGCATGACCGAAATAGCAAGCGGACTGATGCCTGAGCAAGAGATGGGCGAAAGCTTACTCGACAATATGATTTATAGAGGAAAACTGCTTTACTTTGCCCAAGCAATGCAACCAAACATTCCTGATAGTTTGCTATTAAAATATAGCAATAAACAATATGAATGGTGTAAACAATATGAAGACAAAATCTGGGGTGTAATGATTGACAACGAATTTCTATTTAAGAAAGAGCGTGTATTGGTTCGTAAATTTATGGATGATGGCCCATTCACAGCAGTATTTTCAAAGGAATCACCAGCGCGCACAGGATGGTTTATCGGATGGCGAATAGTGAGTATGTACATGAATCGTACTGATGCAACAATTCAAGAGATGCTTGATGAAAAAGATGCTCATAAAATATTAAAGCTATCCAAGTATCGGCCTAAGTCTTAATTACTACTTTGCTTGAAACAACATATTAGTTTTATCAATGGTGGCAAGTATTTCCTCTACACCCAACTTATCGATAGCCGAGCTCACAATCATAGGTGGCAATGTTTCCCATTGCTGCTTCAAATAGTTACGATAAACCTGCAAGCTATCACCCAAACGTTTTTTGGTAAGCTTATCTGCTTTGGTAAATACTATAGTAAAGGGCAGTTGATTGCTTCCAAACCAATCTAACAAATCCTTATCTAATTTTTGGGGTTCGTGTCGTGAATCTATCAAAATAAATGTATTCATCAGGTTTGTGCGCTGGTAGAGATAATCCATAATCATCTTCTCCCAATTAGCACGCATGACTTTTGATATTTTGGCAAAGCCATAACCTGGCAAATCCACTAAATACCACCAATCATTAATTTCAAAGTGATTAATCAGTTGTGTTTTACCAGGTGTTCCAGATGTTTTAGCTAGCTTTTTATGATTCGTAATGGCATTAATTAATGATGATTTTCCCACATTGGATCGACCAATAAAAGCATATTCTGGTTTTCTTGGATCTGGGCATTTCCTAAAGTCGGGGCTGCTTTTTACAAATTTGGCGGTTTTTATTATCATCAATTCTAATCTAAACTCGTTTACGAATAATATTATTAATATGGCGATCTTTCTTTGCAGGGTATATATCTGCAATATTAATTAATATCCCTGTTTCCTCAACATCACCAAAACGCTCATTTACAGACGTTCCGAAAGTTTTCATCGTAGGACTCAAATTCATATACGAATTTACCAAAGGAGGAATATTCTCACCCAAAGAACGTACTTTATGGTTCAACGATTTATAATCCTTTATATAATCGTTTCCATCAAAAATCTTTTGTAAATGATCAACTTCAAAGTGATAACTGATAGGAAAGCGGGCTTCTATTAAGCCTTTTGTATCCTTAAAATAAGTATTTAAAAAGAATAAAATAAAATCTCTAGCCTCCACATCAAAGGATGGGTACATGGTTATTTTTCCAAAGAAATAATCTACGTAGGGATAATCCACCGTGAGGCAGCCAAGTCCATCCCATAAATTATCTAGAGAGTAAAGTCCTTTTCGTAAATCGTAATTGGGTTGATAATTAGATTGAACAAACGAGCGCCCTAGCTCTATAGTTTTGGGAAGGTAATCCTTCAGAAACTTATCGCAAAGACAAAACAAATGTGATGTTGGTGTATTGGGCTCACCATCGGATATTTTCAATATCTCTCGTCCTTCCTTATATCGATACCCTCCAACAATTTCTTTATGTTCTGGATCCCAAACAACTAATTGTTTGAATGGATTATCCTCTAAATCATACTCATCCAAGTCCAATTCTTTGCCAGTGCCTCCACCAGCTTCACGAAAAGTAATTTCGCGCAAACGTCCAATTTCACGTACTACATTGGGTGCGTTTTGATTGGTAACCACAAAAATCTCCTTATTACCATTATTCGTACGACGAACAAAGGTATCATCATTCAATTCCTGCACTAACAAATTCCGATCAATTTCCGGGATTATGTTCTTCATGATAAAATGTGGTTAATAATTAATGTTCTATCTGACTAATGAACAAAACTAATCAAAAATCAGTTTCAAAATTCTATAAAAACCAATTCCTATTTCTTTTCAATCTCAGCACCTTTTTTATATACTATATCTTTTACCCATTTTGCCCATTTTTTAGGGCTCTTCGACTTATCAAAGGTTTGATAAGTAATAAGTTCACCAAAATGCACTTCAATGGTTTTGCCATACTGTTTGGGCACCTCCCCTGGTAATAATATCATTTCTATATTCGCTTTCATGCCAATTAACTTGCGAAACCATCCAAGATTATAGAAAAACTTCGTATTGGATGCTTTAATATAAACGGGAATCACATCACGCTGATATTTTACTGCTCGTTTAATAAATGTATGTTTCCACTCCAAGTCCTTTATTCCTCCTTTTTGTTTGCGCGAAACCAAGCCTGCAGGAAAAAACAAAAGTAAATCGTCTGACTCAAAAGATTTATTGAGAATCTTAATATTCTCCACATTACGCCCATGTTTATCAATGGGAACTAATATGGGTGCCAAGCCTGGCAAATTCAATAAAATATCATTTACGGGGGCTTTCACATCAGGACGAGTTTTCCCCAAAACATGCAACATGGCAATACCATCAAAACCACCCAATGGGTGATTGGCTACTACCATTTGATTTCCTGTCTTTGGCAAGTTTTCAATACCTGTAATCACCACATTAATCTTAAATTCAGATATTGCCTTATTGGCCCAGTCAAGACCATACTCATCACGCCACTCATAGATATACTTATTCCATGTATCCAATGCCGTGATTCGCTCCATGATACGAATAACAAAGTTTGGTAATCGTTTATACAATTTCGGATTCTTTGTCTTAATTATCTTATGAAGATCTATGAATTTCTTACCTATTTCAACTTTTGCCATCAACTATCGTTTTTCACATTTAATGAGTAATCCAAAGTGCAAATTTAAGAAAATACCCATATACCTTGACATACTGACTTGGATATTCAAAATACCCATAAACTTAATTCCGTAAAGGCATAAGATGAATGCAGCTTTCTAAATATCTTTCACTAACTTTGTCGAAACAATTGAATGAATATTTAGTTATGAAATATGCATTTTTACTTTCATTAAGTGTTTTTATTAGCTCTGGCCTTGCTGCACAAATAGGTGGGTTATCAGCTTCAAAGTTTGGAGCTCAGTGTGTAGAGGTTATCGGTCATAAAAACGTGGAGTTTGAACCAGGTTTTTTTCATGCACGTTCGTCACAATATTGGGATCGTAATGGTGACTTACACAACTATTATAGTACAGCTGACAGTATAAAAGTAGTTACAGGTTTCTATTTCAGATTCACCTATGGATTATGGGATAAACTAGAGTTTGGGCTTAGCCTTTCAAATGATTTGGAAATGTCGCAATGGGGTGTTCGATACGCTTTTTTACAAAAAGAAAAATATGGCTTAGCACTTATCTCAGGAGTAAATATTCCTTTTGGAAATCGCACGATTGACCAAAGAGTACGTGCTACAAACGACCTTATGCAGGCAGGATTAGGTTTAGTTGGAAGCTATGCATTTACCAAAAACCTATCTCTCGATTTTACGGGTCAATACCTCCATTTTTTACAAAAAACAGATGATAACGAACAAGCTGCCGTTTACCTCAATGCCGATTTGGGTTATTATATCCTTAACCATCAATTTCAATTTGTTGTAGGTACAGCTTTTCATGCAACCTCCAATGACGGAGGAAGCCATCAAGCATTAACCATCAATCCTGGAGTAACTATTGAAACTGGAAATAGTTATGTTATCGTCCTTTCCTTTCCCTTCGATGTGTATGGAAAAAGAGAAGGCAAAAATGTAGCTTTTAATTTTGCGTTGACATTGATTTTTGATTAAGCAATATGACAAGCCTTCTAAAAAGCATTTAAAAAAAGCAGTATTTACCACAGGAGAATAGTCTATATTTTTAGCCCATAAATTAAGTGTCCACACTTGGCACCATCAATATTAATAATATCAGGTAAATACCCCCACTTTTTAAAACCAAACTTTTCTAGAATCCGAACACTCTCTTGGTTAATATCTAAAAGAATGGCCAACAAACTCTCTTTTCCAATTCTACCACAATCACCAATTGCATAATCCAACATTTCAAACCCTATACCCTTATTATGGTAAGAATAGTCAATATAATAGCTTATTTCAGCTACAGACGACATAGCTTCTCGCCCTGGTCTATATGGTGATATTGTACAATACCCAACCACTTTACCCTCAAGTTCAGCAATATAAATTGGATATATTTCACTATCAAATTTATCAAACCAATCAACACGTTGTGAAACATCGAATTCTATTAAGTCACCAGTGGCACGTTTTGATCTTATTGCTTGATTATAAATATCAACAATAGATGGTAAATCATCCTTTTTAGCAAATCGTATTCCCAACCTCGCTTTCATTTTATTCTTATTAGTCTCTTTGATGCACATAGCAATAATGACTCTTTAAATTCATTCATAATACACCCAAATTATTCATATCTCAACTTACTTAATTGTTGCTAATTTATAAAATATAGTAATTTGAAAAACAAAAGTATAAAAACCCTATGTACAGAATGTCAAATAATAAAACAAAGAAAGTTTAATTTCTCTACCTTTGCGCAGCATGTTAGGACTTATCAGCAAAATACGAAATCAACTTTTTGATAAAGGAATTTTCAAATCATCGGAATTTGATTTACCCATTATTAATGTAGGTAATTTGGCCGTAGGTGGCAGTGGCAAAACTCCTCATGTTGAATATCTTATTCGTCTATTAAAACAGGAGTTTAAGGTGGCAACATTAAGCCGTGGCTATGGACGCAACACTCGCGGTTTTCGTGAAGTAAAAATTAACGACAAAGCCTCAGAAAGTGGTGATGAGCCCTTGCAAATAAAGAAGCATTTTCCAGACATCAATGTATTTGTTGGAGAAAAAAGAGTAGAAGCAGTAAGTCAACTTCTATTTGAGCACTCCAAAATAGAAGCAATAATATTGGACGACGCCTATCAACACCGTGCCATTAAAGCTGGTTTTAATATTCTACTCACTGATTATTCCAAAATATTTCCTGACGACAAAATCATGCCTTCTGGGCGCTTGCGTGAACACCCTCTTGGTGCCAATCGTGCCGATTTAATAATTGTCACTAAATGCCCAATGGATTTGACAATTGAGAAGCGAAAAGAACTTCAAAATAAAATTTCTAATTTCAGTCATGCTCCCACATTATATAGTGGGATAAACTACCAAAAAACATTGGTACCTATTTTCAGCAATCGTATTGATATTAAAACAGGTATAAATATAATTCTTGTAAGTGGCATAGCCAAAAGCTTAGGATTTGAAGAATATGTCAAGGAGGCCTATAAACCAAAAAGTTTTGAGCATTTTAATTTTCGCGATCATTATCATTTCAAGAAAAGCGATCTACAGCACATTGAAGAAAAATTTAATACTTTTGCCAACCCAAAAATAATCCTCTGCACCGATAAAGATGCAGTACGATTATCAGAAGTAGCTCAAGGCAATAGCTTTGCAAAACTTCCTGTTTATCGACTACCCATCGAGGTAGCTTTTTTGGGAAATGATAAAAAAATATTTGACAAAAAGATTACAGACTATGTACGACAAAATAAAGCAAACTTCACAATTCATTCAGAACAAGACTAATATCAAGCCCCGTGTGGGAATTGTTTTAGGTTCAGGTTTAGGCAACTTAGCCAATCAAATTGAAATTGATACTGCAATTGATTACAAAGATATTCCTAACTTCCCTGAAGTAACCGTAAAAGGACATAGTGGACGCCTGCTTTTAGGCAAGCTTGGTGGA